>CAYLIR010000074.1:0-7928 GCA_964383515.1 uncultured Acidimicrobiaceae bacterium | reverse complement strand
ACGGCACCCGTTTCATGCCCGCATTCGATCCGCGGGCGGAGCTGGCCCCCCGGGCGCTCCACAGTGGCTTGCGGGGGCTGCAGGCGGCAGCGGAGAGCTTGGCCAGACTCATCTTGTCGCCGCCCTCCCCCTGACCCCCCGCCAGGCAAACCCCGGATTCGTTTCCTCCTATGAGTGCGCGAGGTCGAACGAACGAGGCGTGCGCGAGAACCGTCACCTAGACTGCCGCTCATGGCTGATTTCTTCCTCGGCGGTCCGGTCGACCCAGCAACGGGCGACCGTATCCCTGACCAACGCACAGAGTACGATTCCTCCGATCTGACAACGCACGGCGTCATCGTCGGGATGACCGGTTCCGGTAAGACGGGCCTCGGCATCATCTACCTCGAAGAGGCACTGCGAGCGGGCATCCCGACCCTCATCATCGACCCCAAGGGGGACATGACGAACCTGCTCCTCACCTTCCCCGACCTCGCTCCATCGGACTTCGAACCCTGGATCGACCCAGCAACGATCGAAGACGGCACCGTTGCTGAAGCCGCTGCACACGTCGCCGACCTCTGGTCGAACGGCCTGGCAGGGTGGGGCCTCGGAGGCTCCGACATCGCCGATCTCCGTTCGCGTGCAGGGTTCACGATCTACACACCGGGATCCCAAGCGGGCATGCCGCTCAACGTCGTTGGGTCGCTCGATGCTCCTGCTGGCGCGTTCGATGACAACGCCGAGGCGCTGCGCGACGAGATCCAGGGATTCACAGCAGGCCTCCTCGGCATGGTCGGCATCGATGCCGATCCGATCTCATCTCGCGAAAGCATCCTCATCGCGAACCTCGTCGAGCATGCTTGGAGAAACGGCCAGTCCCTCGGCATCGATACACTGCTCGCCTGGATCCAGAGACCGCCTATGCGCAAGCTGGGTGTCTTCGATGTCGAAACGTTCTTCCCCGCTGACGACCGTCTCGACCTCGCCATGAAGCTCAACGGGCTCCTCGCCTCCCCCGGGTTCTCCACCTGGATGGACGGCGCGGCCCTCGACATCGAGAAGCTGCTGTGGGATGTCGACGGGAAGCCCCAGGCGGCGATCATCTACATCGCCCACCTCTCGGATGAAGAACGCCAGTTCGTCGTGACGCTCGTCCTCTCGAAGCTCATCACCTGGATGCGCCAACAGCAAGGCACAGGCGAGCTGCGAGCGATGGCGTACATGGATGAGGTATTCGGATTCGTCCCGCCAACAGCCAATCCGCCAGCCAAGCGTCCGATACTCACCCTACTGAAGCAAGCAAGGGCGTTCGGCGTTGGCCTCCTCCTCTCAACCCAGAACCCCGTCGACCTCGACTACAAGGCGATGTCGAACGCCGGCACCTGGTGTATCGGGCGTCTCCAGACCGAGCGCGACAAGGCAAGGATCCTCGATGCCCTCACGACAGCATCTGGCGACCTCGACGTTGACGAGATCGACGCCCGCATCTCACGCCTCCAGAAGCGGACGTTCCTGCTGCACAACACACATGAGCAGCAGCCGGAACTGTTCACCACCCGCTGGGCCATGTCCTATCTGCGGGGACCCCTCACGGCTAGCCAGATCTCGTTGCTCACACCCGAGCAAGCGGCTGCGCCTGTGGCGACCGCTCGCGTCGACACGCCCGCAGCCCCAGCAACCGCACCTGCAGCAACACCGGTCGGGCAAGCCCCCAAAGCTGCTCCCGTGGACGATTCCTCGGTGACCATCATGCCATCGGTGGCCGAAGGCATTCGGGTATACCACCTCGACCCGTCTGCTGAATGGGCTAGTGCCGTTGACGCAACCGCGTCGCCCGCACGCTACGAAGCGGCTGCTGCGGTGCGCATCTCCGCTCGGTACGACGACACACGCGCTGGCGTCGATTTCGTCGACGAGTGGGAAGCGATCCTCCACCCCCTCTCGAACGATGCTTCCGAGGCGATCCATGTGGACTACGACGAGCGTGACCTCATCGAAGACGCCCCTGCCACAGCCCCCTATCAGTTACCCGACGCGCGCATCGACACGAAGACGTTCTGGAAGTCCCTCACCGCAGCATTCAAAGAACAGATGTACCGCGAGGGGAAGATCTCGATCTTCAAGAACCCCGACCTCAAGCTGTACTCCCGCGTCGGCGAGTCACTCGAAGACTTCCAGGCGCGCTGTGCGGTTGCGGCAGACAACGCTGCAGACGATGCGACGGCAGCACTTGCACGCAAGTACAACAAGCGGCTGCGCAAGATCCAACTCGCTATCGACAAGTACGAGGCGCAGGCAGACGACGCTCGTCGAGATGCCAGCGGCGGAGACATCGACATGATGGCCGGCGCCGTGTTCGACATGCTGTCTGGGCGAAGACGATCGCGGAGTATCTCGTCCGCTATGAAGGCTCGCCGCACGGCTAGGCGGAGAATCGAAGCTGCCGAAGACAAGGCAGACGCGAAGGTTGCTGAATACACCTCACTCCAGGAGGAGTTCGAGGAAGAGACCGCAGATATCGTCGACCAGTGGGACGACAAGGCAGCGAACATCGTTGAGGTCGAGATCTCCCTCGAGAAGAACGACATCGCTGTCGAGGACATGGCCCTCGTCTGGATACCGCGCGCCTGACACGGGCGCTCCTTGAGTCCTTGAGAACGCGACGAAGAGAGGCGCCACGCCACACGCTACGGTCGAAGCCCTCCGGCATCTGTCCGCACCCACCATGGAGACGTCATCGTCGTGTGCATGGGCGTCGTCTACTCGGCGAGGGACCCGGCGACCGACACGAGCGTTCGCACGCCGAAGCCTGATCCTCCTTTGGACAGGTAGTGCTTCGCCTTGTCGACCCTCCCGGGCCCAGCGATGTCGAGGTGCACCCATGGGATATCGTCGACGAACTCGGACAGGATGATCGCAGCGGTGATCGCCCCGCCGAATCGACCGCCGATGTTCTTCATGTCCGCGATGTCTGACTCGACCATCGACCGGTACTCCTCGACGAACGGAAGACGCCACAGCGATTCGCCCGCAGCCTCCGATGCAGCAAGGACGAGGTCTGCTGCTTCGTCATCCTTGGCGACGAGGCCTCCGACATCCGGGCCGAGCGCGACCATGCAGGCGCCCGTGAGCGTCGCGATGTCCACGATGAGGTCCGGCTCGTCTTCGACAGCCAGCGACAGTCCATCGGCGAGGACCAGACGTCCCTCGGCATCCGTGTTGAGCACTTCGATCGTCTTGCCGTTGTACGCACGCATGACATCACCGGGTCGCTGCGCTGAGCCACCCGTCATATTCTCCGTGAAGGGCGTGATGCCGATCACGTTGACGACGAGGCCGAGGTCCGCGATCACCTTCATCGCACCCATGACCGCGGCCGCGCCCGCCATGTCGGTCTTCATGGTCTCCATGCCCGATGCAGGCTTGATGGACAACCCCCCGGAGTCGAACACGATGCCCTTGCCGACGAACGCGACGGTCTTCGTCGCCCCATCAGGCAGATAGCGCATCACCACCATGCGGGCAGGGTTGTCTGACCCGAGGTTGACGGCTTGGAGCCCACCGAAACCAGCCTCTTCGATGGCGTCCTCGTCGTAGACCGTCACGTCGATCTTGTCCGAAAGCTCCTCACACCGCTGGGCGAGCACCTCAGGTGCCTTGTCACGTGCTGGCGTGTTGACGAGGTCACGGGCAAGGATGACGCCTTCAGCCACAGCGGCCGCAGTCTCGATCGGCTCCGTGAGGTCAGCGTCGTCCACGAGGATGATCGCTTCGAGCGCGGCAGGTTTCGGATCTGACTTGTACTCGTCGAAGCTGTACGCGCCGAGCCACGATCCGAGCGCCACTGCACTCGCGGCATCGTCGATGTCGACGTGGTGCAGCGCCACGGCAATGGTTGCATACCCGCGCGATGCCCTCACCGCCGACCCGGCGGCGCGCCGCAATCCCTCTGTATCCACTTCATCTCCAAGGCCAACGAGCAGCACCTCGCGTGCAGGGCCCTCGGGTGTCGCGATGTAGAGTGTCTGGTCCTTCTTGCCGGTGAAGTCCTTCGCATCGAGCAGGCCCGCAACGGAATCGAGGTCGGGGGCGATGTCATCGCTGGATGCAACAACGCGTCCCGAAAGGACAGGGATGACAAGCAGGTCGGCGCCTTCTCCCGCGCCTGAGGTGATGGGTATCACAATGATCCTCCTGGTTGGCTACGAATGAGCAAGCGTTTCGATGATCGTAGAAGCTACGGCCTCGGGCGTGAACCCGTACTGCTGGGCGAGCACGTCGGCAGGAGCCGATGCCCCGAAATGATCGATGCCGATAGCGATGCCACCATTTCGGGTGACGGCCTGCCACATCGCTGTGGAGCCAGCCTCGAGGGTGAACACAGGCATATCGGTGCCCAAGACAACGGCCCGGTAGTCTGCTGGCTGGCTGGTGAACACCTCGACGCATGGCATCGAGACGACACGAGCCGATACGCCAGCCCGATCGAGCAGCACAGCAGCCTCCTCGGCAAGCGGCACTTCCGAGCCTGTTGCGACAATGACAACGCCTGTGCCTTCGACACGAACGTACCCTCCGCGTTGGACATCGTCCATCGCCGGCGGTTCCTCTGGCACTGGCAGACCCTGGCGTGTAAGGATGATCGCCGATGGCCCGTCTGTACGATTGATCGACGCTTGCCACGCCGCAGCGGTCTCGGTTGGGTCCGCAGGCCTGTGGACGTGCATGCCAGGTATCACCCGGAGCGAGGCGAGATGCTCGATCGGCTGATGCGTTGGCCCGTCTTCACCGAGGAACACCGAGTCGTGGGTCCACACGAAGATCGATGGTGACCTCATGAGAGCCGCGAGCCGCACAGGGGGCCGCATGTAGTCAGCGAACGTGAGGAACGTGGCGCCGAACGCACGCACGCCACCGTGAAGGGTGAGGCCATTGACCGCCGCACCCATCGCGTGCTCTCGGATGCCGTAGCGAACGTTGCGCCCCGTGCGGTCATCCCTGGTGAAGTCACCCGATGCAGCGATGTAGGTGTTGTTCGAGGGAACGAGATCTGCAGACCCGCCGACGACATCGGGCCGGAGCGCAGCAAGCTGTTGGATGACCGCCTCAGAGAGCTTCCTGGTTGCGATCTTCGACCCTGGCGCTACCTCGGGGGCACTGAGCTCCACCGGCTGAGGTTGCCACACGGCGTCCCACGCTTCGGTGCGCTCTGGCTGGCTCGCTCTGATCACTTCAACGCGTTCCTGCCATGCCGCGCGCGCCCTCTTGCCTCGCTCCATCGCCTCGAAGAAGACCTCGTAGACCGAGTTTGGGATCGTGAACGGCTCTTCCTCCCATCCCATGGCAGCCTTGGCAGCGGCGATCTCTTCTGCGCCCAACGGCGACCCATGGGCAGCCGATGTATCGACCTTCGTCGGAGCACCGAATCCGATGTGCGTCCTGCACGAGATCAACGTTGGCCTGTCTGTGTCATCGAGCGCCTCGCGAGTCGCTGCCTCGATAGCCGCCCTGTCATGACCATCCACCGCCAATGTCTGCCATCCGTAGGCACTGAACCGCTCAGGGACGTCTTCGGTGAATGCCAGATCGGTAGATCCGTCGATGGTGATGGAGTTGTCGTCGTAGTAGACGATCATGCGAGAGAGTCCGAGATGCCCGGCAAGCGATGCAGCTTCTGCCGTAACGCCTTCCATGAGGTCGCCATCGCCGCACAGGACGAATGTGCGATGGTCGGTGAGAGCCTGCCCGTGGACAGCTCGTAGATGCTCCTCAGCGATGGCCATGCCGACCGCTGTAGCGAAACCCTGCCCAAGCGGGCCCGTCGTCGTCTCGATCCCGAGATGGGGGTCGTACTCGGGGTGTCCCGCCGTTTCGTAGCCCCATTGACGAAAGTGCTCGATGTCATCCATAGAGATAGCGAAACCAGAGAGGTGGAGAAGGCTGTAGAGCAACATGGAGCCGTGGCCGTTGGATACAACGAACCGATCCCGGTCACGCCACGTAGGCGCAGACGGATCTACTTTCAAGAACTTGGACCAGATGACGAAGGCGATGTCTGCCATTCCCATCGGCATCCCCGGATGTCCCGAGTTCGCCTTCTCGATGGCGTCCATCGACAGCACCCGTATCGCATCAACCGCTCGCTGTTCGTCGTTCATCGCACCTCCTGTACCAACCCAGGGTACCGTCGCTGTGATGCGTCGACGAGAGCTCCGGTCACACGGACATCGTCACACTCGCGAAGTCCTCAATGACAACGAGTTCCACATCGTCGCGCGCAAGCCCGAGCGCGACAAGGCCGTACAGATACTGCGCTCCGCCGGGTGAGAGGAACCAGTCATGGACGGGGATGACATAGCGCGGTGCGTTGAGACGTACCCTGTCGACGCCAGATGTGATCGATCCCCAAGGAGCGATGAACGGCATGGCGAGCATCGGCATCGTCTCGATGAAGCTGTGGCTGTCCCCGGGATGTGACAGGACTTCGTCGACGTGGAACCCTGTGTTCTCGGGTCCAGGGCCGACGGGAAGCTGCTCATGGGGTGCGCTGAACCTCGGCGTGCCTGTACCGCTTGCGTCGATGCCATGGGCCTCGAGGATCCGGGCGAACGCATCGGTGGTCTCCACCGTCGCATCGTTGGAACGCTCCAGGACGGCCGCTATGAACTCTGGCGAACCGTGATCCGCATGCTCGTGCGTGATGAGGATCCTGTCGACGCCTTCGACAACCGACAGGTCGAGCCGCTCGTCATCCCACGAGAACGAGCCGGGATCGATGAGCGTCCGCGACCTCGGCGTGTCGACAAGCAGGCATGCGTGGAGGAGTTTCGTGATCGTTACATCCATGGGCTGACAGTAGCGAGCCACCAACCTGTCTGGCAAGATGCCCGATGCCTAGCCGACGACCCGGTACGCCCGGTCCGAAGTGTTGAGGCGTTCCACACCGTCATCTGTCACGGCGACGATGTCCTCGATGCGCATCCCCCACGCACCGGCAACGTAGATGCCAGGCTCGATGGAGAACGCCATGCCCGGTTCGAGGATCTGCTCGTTGCCTTCGATGATGTACGGATGCTCGTGCGTGTCCAGGCCGATCCCGTGTCCGAGTCTGTGGATGAAGAGATCTCCGTAGCCAGCATCTTCGATGATCGTGCGTGCAACCGCGTCGATCGATGCAGCCGTTGCACCCGGCCGGACAGCGTCCACCGCCGCGGACTGTGCTTCCTGGAGCACCTCGTACGCGGCGTCGAATCCGTACGGTGGCTCGTCGACCACGAACATGCGTGTCGTGTCCGAGCAGTACCCGCGTTGGGTGCCGCCAAAGTCAACGACAACCGCATCGCCTGACGAGATGACCCGGTCTCCCGGCTCATGGTGCGGCGAAGCACCGTTGGGGCCGGAGGCAACGATCGAGAACTCCATCGTGTCGTGTCCGAGTGTCGTTGCCCGATCGACGAGCTCACGCGAGATGGAACGTTCCGTCCGCCCGGAGAAGCGAACATCTGCCATTTCGTCTACGACGGTGTCCACGGTGGTGGCTGCACGGCGCAACGCGGTGATCTCCTCAGGAGACTTGCGCATGCGGAGCTCGGCCATGAGGTCGCTCGCAGGCGCATAGGAGCGCGTGCTGTTCGCCTCTTGGAGCTGGAGGACGAAACGGGCCCATGTCTCGTCGCCGATCGCGACGGTCCGAGCATCGCCAAGGTACCGGTCGATCGCAGCGATAGGGTCGTCAGACTCTGCCCAGCCAACGACCTCGAACGCATCGCCTGGCACCGTTACCCTGGGAGCTTCGAGGCCCGGCACAACGAGATGCGCACGGCCATCGCGCGGGACGACCAACATCGTGACCCGTTCGAGCGGCATCGCGCGATACCCGCTCAGATACGGAAGGTCCGATCCCACGGACAGGCACAGCGCATCGATGCCTTGTGACGCCATTGCAT
>CAYLIR010000073.1:0-7966 GCA_964383515.1 uncultured Acidimicrobiaceae bacterium | reverse complement strand
GGGTCGTTGGCCACTCCTATATCGTCTATGGTCCGCTGATCCACGGGGCCACGTCCATCCTCTATGAGGGAAAACCTGTTGGTACCCCTGACGCCGGGGCGTATTGGAGGGTCATATCGGATCACGGTGTCGTGTCCATGTTCACGGCGCCGACGGCTATCCGCGCGGTCCGTCAGCAGGATCCGGATGGGACGCTGATCGATGCCTACGACCTCGCGTGTTTCCGATCGCTGTTCCTCGCCGGAGAACGGTGCGATCCCGACACGCTCGGGTGGGCAGGAGAACAGTTGGGCGTCCCGGTGATCGACCACTGGTGGCAAACGGAGAGCGGATGGCCGATCGTATCCACGTGCATCGGCATCGAACTCACCGAGATCGTCCCCGGATCCCCGGGACGGCCGGTGCCAGGATGGCAGGTGGACGTGCTCGATCCCGATGGCGCCAAGGTTCCACCGGGCGAGATCGGCGCCATCTGCATCGAGCTCCCTATGCCGCCCGGTTCGCTGCCGAATCTGTGGGAAGCCGAGGAACGCTTCGTCAAGACGTACCTGTCGGCGTTTCCTGGCTACTACGAGACCGCCGACGCAGGGTTCATGGACGAGCGGGGATACCTCTACGTCATGGCGCGCACGGACGACATCATCAACGTGGCAGGACACCGACTGTCCAACGGTGCGCTCGAAGAGGTGCTGTCCGGCCATCCAGATGTTGCAGAGTGTGCGGTGATCGGCGTTGCTGACCCGCTCAAGGGGCAGCTGCCCGTTGGTTTCCTCGTGCTCAAGGTCGGTGCAAAGCGCAGCGATGACGAGGTTGTAGCAGATGTCGTGGCCGCAGTACGCGCACAGATCGGGCCGGTCGCAGCGTTCAAGACGGCAGTCGTCGTCGATCGGCTGCCCAAGACACGATCGGGAAAGATCCTGCGCGGAACGATCGTCAAGATCGCGAACGACCAGCCATGGAAGATGCCCGCGACCGTGGACGACCCGATCATCTTCGACGACATAGCCTCAGCGCTTGAGAGCGTTGGCTACCCGAGGAAAGACCGTGGAACGGACTGAGACCGTTCGGGCTCCAGTCCCCGGATCGATCGTGGCGCTGGCTGTCGACCATGGGGCACTGGTTGCCGAGGGCGCAACCCTGTGCGTGATCGAATCGATGAAGCTCGAACACGTTGTGACGGCAGGGAGCTCCGGGCTGATCTCCTCCATCGACGTGCGTGTCGGCGATGTGGTCTCACAAGGACAGATCCTCGCGACGCTTGTACCGCAGCCGACTACGGACAGCAGGCTCCCCGATGAGGACACCATCAGCCCGGCATTCCACACCTCTATCTCCGAGATGCAGGAGCGCCGCGTGGCCACTACCGACGAGAGCAGGCCAGCAGCAGTCGCCAAGATGCACAACGCAGGAAAGCTCACGGCCCGAGAGAAGGTCGCCCTGCTCCTCGACAAGCAACCAGCGCTCGAATACGGCACGTTCACGATCGCGGCGCAGCGTGCGCGAAGGTCTGTCGAGGACCTGATCGAACGAACACCAGCGGACGGCCTTGTTGCCATGATCGGGCCGATCAACACCGGGAACGTCGATGCCGAGGATGCCACAGCTGCAGTACTCGCCTATGACACGACGGTGCTCGCTGGCACCCAAGGCGTCCAGAACCATCGCAAGATGGACAGGCTGCTCGACATCGCGGCAGACCGTTGCCTCCCTGTCGTCATGTTCGCAGACGGCGGCGGCGGGAGGCCGGGAGATACCGACATGGCCGGGAGAGCCGGACTCGATGTCCCCACGTTCGCGTCTCTCGCCCGGCTCTCGGGATCCGTCCCCCTCGTCGCCGTGGTTTCCGGCTACTGCTTCGCGGGAAATGCCATCCTCGCAGGCATGTGCGACATCATCATCGCGACGCGCGATGCCCATATCGGTGCTGGTGGGCCATCGATGATCGAAGGAGGAGGCCTCGGCACGGTGACGCCGGATGAGATCGGCCCCGCGGCGATGCACGCTGGGACGGGCGTTGTCGGCATCCTCGTCGACGACGATGCTGAGGCCGTCGCAACGGCGAGACGGTACACGGCTTTCTTCCAGGGCTCTGCCACCCGTTGGTCACACGACGACCAAGCCTCTCTGCGAGCCGCGATCCCCCAGAACCATCGCCGCACATACGATGTGCGTTCCATCGTCACCACTATCGCCGACACAGCCAGTGTCCTCGAGATCGGTGAGATGTACGGCAGGTCGCTCGTCACCGCATTGGCACGGGTCGAAGGCGTGACCGTCGGCATCGTAGCCAATGATCCTGCACACGGTGGGGGCGCGATCGACGCCTCCGCAGCCATCAAGGGGACCCGATTCCTCGATCTCTGTGCGTCGTTCCGCATTCCCATCGTCTCACTTATCGACACACCGGGGATCATGGTCGGAACCGAGGCCGAACAGGAAGCAACCGTGCTTCACGCTTCGCGCCTGTTCATAGCAACCGCGCGGCACCCGCTACGGGTGATGGCCGTGGTCATGCGCAGGGGGTACGGCCTGGGTGCCATGGCCATGGCTGGTGGTGGGTTCAAAGAGACGGATTTCACCGTTGCGTGGCCCTCCGCGACGATCGGGCCGATGGGCCTTGAGGGGGCGGTGACGCTCGGGTATCGACGAGAACTCGACGCGATCGAAGACGACTCGGCACGCCGGGAGCGCTACGAGGCGCTCGTCGCCGAGGCCTACGACGCCGGCAAGGCCATCAACGCTGCAACATGGTTCGATGTCGATGAGGTGATCGACCCGGCCGACACGCGCTCGTGGATCGCGTCCTTCCTATGAAAGTGACGCGAACGCGACGGCCACTTCTGCCGCCACCCTGGCGTTGTTCTCCGAGAGAGCAAGGTTCGCAGGGATGTTGCCACCTTCGAGGGAGTCGGAGATCTGCGCGAGCACGAACGGGGTGACCGCTGCTCCGGCGATCCCCTCGCTCTGGGCCTGCTCGAGAGCATGAGCCATCGCGTCCGTGATCTGGGCGGACGACAGCGCATCGACCTCGGGGATGGGGACACCAAGCAACATGCCGCCGCCCCATGCCAGCCGCTCTCGCAATACCGCAGCCACAGCTTCGGGGCTGTCGAGGCGCAACGGGACAGGGAGTCCGCTCGAACGTGCATAGAACAGGGGGAAGTCGTCGGTCTGGTAGCCCGCCACAGGCACGGAGAGCGTCTCGAGGTACTCCAGTGTCCCGGAGATATCGAGAAACGCCTTTGCCCCTGCCGAGACAGTCAGGACACCATGGCGAGCGATCGCGCGGAGATCCGCCGATACGTCGCCCGTATCAGCGGATCCGTGGTGGACGCCGCCTATCCCCCCCGTGGCGAACACGCGGATGCCTGCCCGCTCGGCGATGGCGAGAGATGCCGAGACCGTTGTCGCCCCAACACGCCATCGGTTCGCCACAGCGGCAGGGAGGTCCCGTTCTGCAGTCTTGGTCGCCTCTCCGAGGATCCGTTCATGCATCGTAGCTTCGAGCCCCACCTGCACGACGCCGTCGATCACGGCGGTTACTGCAGGCACTGCCCCAGCATCGGCAACGGCACCAAGTGTGCGCGTCAACGCCTGCTCGTTCCAAGGAGATGGCAGGCCGAGGTTCGAAAAGATCGTGCTCTCAAGAGCCACGACCGGACGGCCTGCTTCGATGGCATCTGCGGCCTGGTCGCTGTAGCTGAAGTTGGTCATAGGAGGGGATTCCGTTCTCGCTCTGTCCGGGGAAGCCTACGGGGAGAACTCTCGCAGCACACCAGCAGCGACACGGTTCCCCATCGCGAGTGCCTCACCTACCGACCGTCCCTCCATCACGGCTGCGATGTATCCGGCAGCAAAGGCATCACCCGCACCCGTCGTGTCCCGAACGACGGGCAGATCGACCGCAGGCGCCGCCGCCACCTTCTGGCCGCCAGCGAAAGCGACCGCACCGTCAGCGCCCATCTTCACGACGGTCACCGCTGCGCCTGCGATGCCCCGACGCTCAGCCACGCCGAGCACACCGGCTTCGTCCCTGTTGCACAGCACCACCTCTGGATCGAGCTCCTCGATCATCTCGGCGAATCGCGCAACGCCGAAGTCCTCGATGATGGCGACAGACGATGCATCGATACTTACCGATCCGCCGTTGCATCGCACAACGTCGATCGCATCGAGTGAAGCTCGGGCGATCGAACCCGCAACGAGCGAGTATGCAGGCACATGGAGCCATGCAACATCGTCGAGGTCGTGCTCGCTGACGGAATCGAGCTGCATCGCTGCACCGCGATCTGCGAGCATCGAGCGCTCACCTGATGGATCCACGAGGACGACGATCGTCCCCGTGCGACCTGAGCGTTGCACAACGGGGTCGACTCCTGCGGCTCTGCACTCCTCGATGAGGCCTCCACCGGAGGCATCGTCCCCAACCCTGCCGACGAAACGGGCTGCCACCCCAAGGCTCGCGGCGGCAACAGCGACGTTGGCTGCGCTTCCTCCTTGCCGTCTCGTGATACGCACAGCCGTGTCCGTCCCGTATGCGATGTCCGATGTGAGCCAGACGACGACGTCCTCGACGAGGTCACCGATACAGCACAGCACACGCATAGATCTCCCTCGACGGTCGGGAACCCATTGAACTCTTCCTCGCAATGCTACCGACCGGCCTCAGCGTCGGGCCATCGGCCTGCAACTAGATCACACCCGATGTTCGGGGCGAAGCGGCCAACGTCACGATGATCGACAACCCGCCTTCCGGGAGGTTCTTCGCCTCGATGCTGCCTCCGGACATGCTCACGAGATGGGCCACGATCGCCAACCCAAGCCCCGTGCCCGCGGTGTCGGCATCTCCTCGCCAGAACCGGTCGAAGAGCCGATCGACATCCTCCTCGGCCACGCCAGGACCGGAGTCCGCCACACCGACTTGGCAGCGCCCACGTTCGTCGACGGACACGGACACAGCCGTAGTACCACCCTCTGGCGTATAGCGCAACGCGTTGTCGATCAGATTGTCGAGGATCTGCTCGAGGGCGCCGGGTACCGCAGCAGCGGTACAACCGATGTCATCGCTTCGTTGCATCTCGAATCTGATCGAGCGTTCACGAGCGACCGGCTCCCAGAGCGCATATCGTCGCGAGACGATCTCGGAAACGTCGATCGGCACCGTGGATGCCTTGCCTTCGCGAGATAGTTCGAGGAGCTGGTCGATGACTCTGCTGAGCCGCTCCACCTCCCCGACGATCCCGCCGATCTCCCGGAGCTCCGCGCCCTGCGCACCAGCCTCGAGATTCTCAAGACGCAACCGCAGCGCCGTCAACGGAGTGCGCAGTTGATGCGATGCATCTGCAACAAAGGAGCGCTGAGAAGCTACGAGGCTCTCCACGCGCTCGGCCATATCGTCGAAGGTCGTTGCGAGCTCGGTGAGTTCCGCTGGAGCGTCGGCGATCCTGGCACGGGCGGAGAGATCGCCTCGGGCGATGAGCGCCGCCGTCTCGCCGAGTCTCGCTATGGGGCGGGTGACCGAACGGGCGATCGCGAGTGCGACGACGGTGGTCGCCCCCACAGCGACGAGCACGATCAACCCGAGGCTCAGCCACATCCTGCGTACCTGCGCCTCGACGTCGCTGTTGAACACGGTGAGACGTACCGCACCGTAGACGTGCGCTCCAGAAGCTACGGGCACGCCGACGACGAACAGCTCCTCTCCGAGGGTCGTGGAGTACCGATTGCCCGAGAACCGCTCTCCTCCGAGGGCTGCCTTGATCTCTGGCCTGCTCGAGAACTGGCGCCCCGGGTTGTCTGCTGTGTCGACAACCGATGATCCGTCGCTCCCAACGACCACCACGCGCACACCGGTTCGCTCCGCGTACGACTCCGCAGGCGTTGGGTCGATACGCAGGTCGTGTTGGAGAGCATCCTCGAAGACCGTTGCGAGCACGACTGCATCCCGTTCCAGGGCAACGGCGAACTGCTCTCGCTGGCGTTGTGCGAACACGATGCCGAATGGGACAGCGAGCGCGGCAGCGAGGACGAGCACGATAGCGACATACCCCGCAAGCAGCCGCTTGATCACTGATCGCCGCCGATGAATTGATATCCGACACCACGCACCGTCCGGATCAGATTCTTGTCACCGAGCTTCTTGCGCAGCGAAGCGATGTGCACGTCCAGCGTCTTCGTCGAACCCCACCAGTTCTCGTCCCATACGGCACGAAGGATCTCGTCCCTTGAGAACACGGCTCCTGGGTCACTCGTGAGGAAAGCCAACAGGTCGTATTCTTTGGGGGTCAGGGCGACCCCTGTGCCGTCGACGGCGACGACGCGAGTGCGGTGGTCGACAAAGAGACTGCCGATGTCGACGACATCATCGGTCGAAGCCGTAGGTGGCGTGACCCGGCGTGTCACTGCTCTGATCCGTGCAGTGAGCTCTCGGAAACCGAACGGCTTGACAATGTAGTCGTCTGCACCAAGGTCGAGGAGTGCAACCCGGTCGATCTCGTCCGAACGTGCGGTGACAACGATGATCGGCACGTCAGACCGCTGCCGGATCGCAGTAGCGACCACTTCGCCGTCGACGTCGGGGAGACCGAGATCGAGCAGCACCACGTCATAGCCGCGCTCTCGTACCGCGTCCCTACCCGTCTGCACCCAGGTGACGTCATACCCCTGTCGTTGCAGCCCATCGACGAGGGGCTCCGCTATCCCGAGATCGTCTTCGATCAACAGTATCCGCATCCCGCCATGCTCGCACGTCCCAGACCGTTCCGTTCCATCTTTACCTGATCCTTACCTTGGTCTTCTGTTGTGCTCACCTCCGATCTGTACCGTTCCTCTCGATACTGCACTACATGAAGGAGACACCATGGAACACCGCACCGCAATCATCACCGCAGCGTCGGTCGCTGTCGTCGTCGCAGCTGCGACCGCTGCGATCGCGACGAACCTCGGCATTCTCGATTCCGCCACGTCGTCCTCGAACGTCGGAGCCCTTACGGTCGAGGCGACGACAACACTGGCGCCAACGAAGACCGTCGTCACAGAACCTGCGCCAACACGGGTGTTCGCTGTCGATGACACCGTATTGGATGACGACGCGATGGAAGCATCCGAAGACATCGGCGAGCTCGCCTCCTTTGCTATCGGCGACGCAGGCGTCGTAACCCTTGGCAACGACGGAGCGATGCTCACGATCGCCGATATCGAGACCAATCCCGGATGGAACACCCTGCAGATGCTCGATGGAACATCGGTCGACATCGGATTCATGAGCCAGGACGGCGTAGCGCTCCAGTTCACGGCAGAACTCGACGACACAGGCCACATCGTCACCGCGGTCAATGACCTGAGCGAACCGGAAACGGTCGTCGTGACAGAGACCGTGTTCGAGGATGGTGCACCCGCATCGAGCGGATCGAGCGGATCGAGTGTTGCGAGCAGCAACGACGACGATGGCGACGACCACGGCGACGACCGTGACGATGGCGACGACCACGGCGACGATGGCGGCGATGACGACGAGCATGAGGACCATGACGATGACTGAATGCACCTGCGGAGCAGCGAAACCCCGCAAGGCACACCGTGCCTCCGGGTCTCGCAAGGCGGTGGCAGCGCTGAGCGCAGCCGCGACAGCGAGCCTCATGTTCACGATGGCAACGGCGAAGCCCGCCTGGACGGCGGAGACACCGCCAGACGCACAACCTGAGGCAGCCGAGCCTGTGGTGGTCCTCCTACCTGCACGGCCGCAGATCCTCGCGCCAGCCCCACTGCCGTCCCAGAACACACCAGTCCCAACCACCACCGTTGCCCCTGCGAAGCCGCAACCCGTACAGCTCACGCCGGTGACGGTACCGACACGGGTCGTGACGAAGACAGTCGTCGTCAAGCGCACCGGCGGCGAGTCGAGCAGCTCGACGACCACGAAGAGCCATGGCAGCCGCTGAACCGTCCACCCGGTCCGAGCGATTCC
>CAYLIR010000072.1:0-8052 GCA_964383515.1 uncultured Acidimicrobiaceae bacterium | reverse complement strand
ATCTCTCCGTCGATGCGCAGCGGCGTATCGAGACGAACCCATTGCGGGTTCTCGATTCGAAAGTCGACGCAACGGTCCTTGCCGATGCCCCCAAGCCAGCTGCGTATCTCTCCCCAGAGGCCCGTGAGCACTATGAGGCGGTGCGTGCGGGGCTCGAAACGGTTGGGATACCGTACGCTCTCGATGATGGCCTGGTGCGCGGCCTCGACTACTACAACCGCACGGTGTGGGAGTACGTGCCATCCGCCTACGACGCGGCTCAGTCCAGCATCGGCGGCGGGGGCCGCTACGACGGCCTGTTCGAGATCCTCGGAGGAAAGCCGACGCCCGGTGTTGGCCTCGCGATGGGTGTGGACAGGATCCTTCTCGCCTCTCAGCTCCACCTGCACGACGCGATGCTCGACGCGTTCGTTGTCGTCACGAGCCAAGACCGGCGAACCGATGCGCGATCGTTGGTTTCGGAACTCAGACATCTCGGGCTCCGTGTTGACATGTCAGATCGTCAACGTTCGGTGAAGGCACAGTTCAAAGAAGCAGATCGCTCCGGGGCAGCCAGAGCGATCGTTGTTGGTGATGAGTGGTCCAACGGCGCCGTTGCCGTCAAGGATCTCGGAACAGGCGAGCAACAAGAGATTCCGCTCAAGGAGATCGGCCGATGGCTACAGGCCCAATGAAGACGATAGGAGCAGGCGAGCTCACCAGTGAGCACATCGGTGAGGATGTGATACTCGCCGGATGGGTAGGGAGGCGGCGTGACCACGGCGGCGTCATCTTCGTCGATCTGCGCGACGCAAGTGGTGTCATACAGGTAGTGCTGAACCCCGAAGACGAACCGGCATCAACCGAGACGCTGCATGGACTCAGGCTCGAGTACTGCGTCCAGGTCCACGGCGTCGTCCGTGCACGGCCTGAGGGGACGACCAACGACGGCCTTCCTACGGGGATGGTCGAAGTTGCCGCTCGGGGACTCACCGTGCTCAGCCCGTCCGAACCCCTTCCGTTCCAGCTCGACGACCGAACAGACATCGACGAGTCGCTGCGCCTTCAGTACCGGTATCTCGACATGCGGCGATCGCGCATGGCTGGGAACCTGCGAGCACGCTCGCAAGCGATACGTGCGATGCGCACGGTGATGGATGACGAAGGGTTTCTCGAGGTGGAGACGCCGACGCTGATCGCCTCGACCCCTGAAGGCGCGCGCGACATGCTCGTGCCTTCGCGACTGCGGCAGGGCAACTTCTACGCGCTTCCCCAGTCCCCACAGCTGTTCAAGCAGCTGCTGATGATCGGTGGCGTTGAACGCTACTACCAGGTTGCGAGGTGCTACCGGGATGAGGACTTCAGAGCGGACAGGCAGATCGAATTCACACAACTCGACTTCGAAGGCGCGTTCTGGGGGCAGGAAGACGTGCTCGAAGTCCTCGAGAAGATCGCCCGCAAGGTTGTAGAGGACCTGCGAGGAACACCGTACGTGGAGCCGTTCGCCAGACTCACCTACGCAGAGGCTATGGATCGCTTCGGCTCAGACAAGCCCGACCTGCGTTTCGGTATGGAGCTCATCGACTTGTCCGATGTGTTCGCATCCACCGACTTCAAGGCATTCGCACGCGTCCTTGCGTCCGGTGGCGCGGTGCAAGCCATCAACGCAGGCAAACTCGGTCTTGCACGGTCTGGGCTCGATGCACAGGTATCGCGCGCTGTCGAACTCGGCGCGAAAGGCCTCGTGTGGATGGTCGTCGAAGACGACGGGTCACTCCGGTCACCGGTGACGAAGTTCCTCTCGGACGCCGAGCTCGCTGCCATCGCAACAACGTGTGATGCATCACCCGGTGACACGCTGCTCATCGTCGCGGACAAGCTGTCTGTCGTACGCAACGTTCTCGGGAACTTGCGACTCGACCATGGGCGACCGGAGAACAACGACGATCTGGCATTCGCGTTCATCGTCGATTTCCCCGTCTTCGACGTCGACGAAGCCGGCAATCTGTCACCGGCACACCATCCGTTCACGGCTCCTGCTGACCTCGATGCGATGCTCAACCGGCCTGAGACCGCCATAGCGAGATCGTACGATCTCGTCCTGAACGGCTCCGAGCTCGGCTCGGGAAGCGTCAGGATCCACGATCCCGAGGAACAGGCCAAGGTCTTCCAGGTGATGAACATCTCGGCTGAGGAAGCGGAGAACCGCTTTGGGTGGTTCCTCGAGGCGCTCCGCTACGGGACACCGCCCCATGCCGGATTCGCTATCGGGATCGATCGCTTCGTGAGCATCTTGCGCAACGAGCCGAACATCCGTGAGGTCATCCCGTTCCCCAAGACACAGACCGGAGCGGATCCGCTGACAGGGTCTCCGAGCCAGGTCGACGAGGAGCAACTCGTCGAACTCGGCATCGAGGTACGTCCAGAAGTCCGCGAAGCGTGGGCGGAGCACGACCAAGCGACATCACCAGGATGACAGACGGCGATCTCTTCTCGGTCGCACGCGACGAGGCGAGACATGCCCATGCACCACTACCGGCGCGGATGCGCCCACGCTCGCTCAACGAAGTGGTAGGACAGCAGCACCTGCTCGAAGACGGCGCTGCGTTCCGTTCCATGGTCGAATCGGGCAAAGTGTCATCCATGATCCTGTGGGGTCCTCCCGGAACGGGCAAGACGACCCTTGCCAGGCTCGTCGCGTCAGGCGTCGGGGGGACGTTCGAGCAGCTCTCGGCAACGTCTGCGGGGGTCAAGGATGTCCGAGAAGTGCTCGCACGGGCAAGTCAGCGCCTCGGAGAGGGCCGTGGCCTCACGATCCTGTTCATCGACGAGATCCATCGTTTCAACAAGGCGCAACAGGATGCCCTCCTTCCGGGCGTCGAGGACGGGACCGTGATACTCATCGGCGCGACGACGGAGAATCCGTTCTTCGAAGTCAATTCTCCCCTGATCTCTCGGGCCACGGTGTTCCGCACCGAACCGCTGACGGGCGACGAGATCGTCGACGTGATCCGCGCGGCTGTCGACGACCGTATGCGCGGTCTCGGCGGCATACCCGTCGACGATGATGCAGCAGCCGCCCTTGCTGAGCGTGTCGGGGGTGACGCCCGCCTCGCACTCAACGCTCTGGACATGGCGGCAACGATCGCCAAGGGAAGGGAAGCGGATTCGGTGGACCTCGCTGCCGTGCAAGAGGCGTTGCAGCGGCGCATCATCCGCTACGACCGAGCGGGTGACCGTCACTACGACGTCGTCTCCGCGTTCATCAAATCGATGCGTGGCAGCGATCCAGATGCGACGCTGTACTGGCTCCACACGATGCTCGAAGCCGGGGAAGATCCACGATTGATCGCCCGCAGGATGGTGATCTTCGCGTCCGAGGACATCGGACTGGCGGATGCAGGTGCCCTTGCGGTGGCCATAGACGCCTTTCATGCCCTCGAGTTCGTCGGCCTTCCTGAAGCGACATACAACCTCACCCATGCTGCACTCGCCCTGAGCCTGGCGCCGAAGTCCAACTCGGTGAAAAGGGCCCTCCACAAGGCGCGAGCCGTCGTGGAGGAAGGGCCACATGGGGAAGTGCCGCCCCCGTTGCGTTCAGGAGCAACCCAGGGAGACAGAGACCAGGGCTTCGGTGTTGGCTACGTCTACCCCCACGACGATCCGCGAGGGGTGGTGCCCCAGCAGTATCTCCCAGACGGCATCGAAGGGGCGGTGCTCTTCACCCCCCAACACCGAGGTGCGGAAGCGGGGCTCGCCGACAGGCTCGCGAAGATCGACCGGATTCTCGGCAAACCGGAACGGCAACAGGGCATGAGTCAGCGCCCTGAACAGCAAGAGGGAGGTCGCTCGGCGTGAGCCGCTAGGTGCCGCCGATTCGGGTACCCTTGTCCCATGCTTACCCGAGCACGCTGGTTCGTCTACGGTTCCGCCGCCACAGTCGGTGCCACTGTCCTCATCGTGGCCAGGGCGCGCGCGATGCGCGAGCGTCTCGACGCTGAGGGAATCGCACGCGTGGGGGCGTCGTATGCGGCAGATGCCGTTGAAAGGATCGGACGTAGCCTGCAACGGTCTGCCATCGAGGTGACACCTGACCGGGGGCGAGGCGACATGTAGCCATGTGTGCGATCGCCCGCTGCCTAGGTCTCCCTTTCGCCTAACCTCGCGGAACGATGCGTACCAACGAAATCCGTTCCACATACCTCGAGTTCTTCGCAACGAAGGATCACCAGGTCCTGCCGTCTGCCTCGCTGATCCCCGTCGACCCGACGCTCCTGCTCACCGTTGCAGGCATGGTGCCGTTCAAGTCGTATCTGCTTGGCGAGGAACCCGCGCCGTACGACCGGGTTGCGACCAGCCAGAAGTGCATCCGCACCGAAGACATCGACATCCTCGGGACCACCGCCCGTCACCTGTCCTTCTTCGAGATGCTCGGGAACTTCTCTTTCGGCGACTACTTCAAGGAAACGGCCATCCCCCTCGCCTATGAGCTCATCACCGAGGGATACAACCTCGATCCTGACCGGTTGTGGTACACCGTCCACGAGACCGATGACGAAGCTGCCGAGATCTGGTTGGATGTCGTCGGTATAGATCCCGAGCGGCTGCAGCGACGGGGCAAAGACAACTTCTGGCAGATGGGGATCGCTGGACCAGCCGGACCATCATCGGAGATCTTCTACGACAAGGGCCCCGAGTATGGCGCCGACGGTGGTCCCGTCGTCGACGAAGAACGCTTCATGGAGATCTGGAATCTCGTGTTCATGCAGTACATCCAGGACGAGCCGTATCACGTGGTCGGCGATCTCCCGGCCAAGTCGATCGACACCGGCATGGGCCTCGAACGGATGGCGGTACTGCTCCAGGGTGTCGATTCGACGTTCGATACGGACACCATCCGGGCCATCCTCGCGGTAGGGGAGCGCCGCACTGGAGTGCGATACGGATCGGACGAGCGCTCTGACATTTCACTGCGGATTCTCGCAGACCATGCGCGTGCCGTCACGTTCCTCATCAACGACGGCGTCGTCCCATCGAACCAGGGTCGAGGCTACATCCTGCGCAGGCTGTTGCGCAGAGCCGTGCGGCATGCGCGCATGCTCGGCGCCACGGATCCGATCATGGAACATCTCATCGACGCCACGGTCGCGGAGATGGGTGACGCCTATCCAGAGATACGAGAGAAGCGTGGATTCATCAACGAGCTCGCCGAACGGGAGGAGGAGGCGTTCACTCGCACCCTGGCTTCCGGTGAGCGGATGCTCGACGCGGCCTTGGCAGAACTGCCAGACGGTGCGCCTGTACCTGGTGAGACGGCGTTCAAGCTGCACGACACGTTCGGGTTCCCCATCGAGTTGACCCAGGAGATAGCGACCGAGCACGGCCTCGCCGTGGACAGGGCTGGCTTCGATGCTGCAATGGAGCAGCAGAAGAGCAGAGCCAGAGCCGCGTTCAAGGGTGGCAACACCGGCGACGAGGCTGAAGCATACCGCCAGCTCCTGCGTGGACTGGACCAGACAGAGTTCATCGGCTACGACTCCCTCGATGGGCGCGCAACGATCCTGTCGATCATCAGAGAGGGCGAATCCGTCGAACGCGCGGACGAGGGAAGCGAAGTCGAGCTGTTTCTCGATTCCACCCCCTTCTACGCCGAATCCGGTGGCCAAGTTGGCGATACCGGCACGATCACGACCGATACGGGTACGGTGCGCATCGAGGACACGAAGCTCGCCCTCCCCGGAGTACACGGCCACAGGGGGACCGTCGTCAAGGGGCACATCCGGCATGGCCAGGACAGCTTTGCTGCGATCGACCGGGACCGACGCGAGCGGACGCGCAAGAACCACACCGGCACCCACATCCTGCATTGGGCTCTCCGCGAAGTCCTTGGGGACCACGTCCACCAAGCTGGGTCGCTCGTTGCACCCGACCGCCTGCGTTTCGACTTCTCGCACTTCGACGGCGTCGACATGGAGACGCTGTATCACATCGAGAAGATCACGAACGAACGGATCATCGAGAACGCACAGGTGACGACCATCGAGGCAACGAAAGACGAGGCCTCCAAGATGGGCGCCCTTGCGTTCTTTGGCGACAAGTACGGAGATATCGTGCGAGTGGTCAAGACCGGTGCGTTCTCCACGGAGTTCTGCGGAGGCACGCACGTACCGTCGACAGGGCAGGTCGGGCCCCTGGTGCTTGTCAGCGAAGGTTCGATCGGCAGCAACATCCGCAGAGTCGAGGCATTGACCGGGTCGCACGGCTACGGGTACCTTTCGGACCTCAGGAGCCGACTTGGAGACGTGTCGACCATTCTCAAGACCCAGCCATCGCGAGTCGTCGATGCAGCCATGTCGATGAAAGAACGCCTCAAGGCGGCGGAGGAACGTATCGCCGAATTCGAAGAGCGAGAGCGGTCAGGCGCTGCCGATCAGATCGCATCTTCAGCCGAGTCCATCGGCTCGTATGCACTGGCTGCCGGGAGAGTCGACGGCATCGGAGCCGATGGGCTACGTGCCCTCGCGTTCACCGTGCGCGATGCGATCGGCAGCGGTGTCGGCGTACTCGGCTCGGTAACAGACGGCAAAGCGGCGCTGATCGTCTTCGCCACCCAAGATGTCGTAGATGCGGGCATATCCGCTGGAGACATCGCGGGGGCTGGTGCACGCGCCCTCGGAGGAGGGGGGAGTCGAGATCCCAAGCTCGCTCAGGCAGGCGGGCCGAACGCCGACGGCATGGATGAGGCCATCGACATCGGTCGAACCCGGGCTCGGGAAGCCCTCGCAGCACTTTGAGCGGTCGCATCATCGGACTCGACCCCGGCGAACGGCGCATCGGCGTCGCGCTAGCCGACCCCACCGCTACCATCGCGTCACCCGAGCGGTACATCGATCGGAGGACCGACGACCCGAGCGAGACGATCGCTGGCCTCTGCAGGGAACTTGGCGTCACACAGATCGTGGTAGGCCTCCCCGTGGCGCTCGATGGTCGAGAGGGCCCAGCAGCGATCGCGGCGAGAGCGTTCGGGGATATGGTGGCAGAAGCAACCGGGATAGCGGTCGACTATCACGACGAGCGGTTCACATCGGTAACCGCCGACAACGCGCTCATCAGCGGTGGTGTACGGCGCAGGAAACGGAAAGAGAAGAGGGACCAGGTCGCTGCAGCAGTGATGCTGCAGAGCTACCTGGATGCCCGGAGATACGATGACGGATCACGAAACAACGATACCGAGCCGTAGCACACGGCGTCGTTTTGTCCCAGCGTTGACGCTCGTAGCGGGCGTGCTCATCCTCGCCGGCCTGTTCTTCGGCGCCCGATGGGCTGCGAGCGTCGTTGGAGGGAACTCGTGGGATGTTGTGCCGGGCCAGCCGGTAACGCTGGTGATCGAACCGGGGACTCCGGCCAACACGATCTTCTTCATGCTCGACGATGCTGGCGTCGTGCGGCACTCTGCGATCAGAGATGCGGCGCGCAAGGCCGGGGTCGAAGACCAACTCCAAGCGGGAACCTACAACCTCACAACAGACATGGACCCAGAGGACGTGGTGAGAGAGCTTCTCGCGGGAACGGTGGCGTCGGTAGTGGGAACGTTCACGCTCATCGAAGGATGGACCGTCGAGCGCATCCTCGAGGAACTTGGACGGCAGACGAAGTTCACAGAGCAGGAGTATCGCTCCGCGCTCGCAGACGGCGCCGTCACCTCACCGATCTTGCCAGACACGAACGCTGCGGTGACGAACCTCACGCGGTGGGAAGGACTCCTGTTCCCAGCAACGTACGAGATCACGGTGAACTCGACGCCTGAGTCTCTTCTCCAGCAGATGGCTGACGAGATGGTGAAACGCTATGACACCGTTGACTGGTCGCGATTGGATGAGCTCGACATCACCCGGTACGAAGCGCTCATCATCGCATCGCTCATCGAACGTGAAGCGGGGATCGACACCGACAGGCCCCTCATCTCCTCGGTGATCCACAATAGGTTGCGCAACGGCATGCGCCTGCAGATCGACGCCACCGTCGTGTACGCGCTTGGCGAGGTCAATGGCAGAGTCACCGCAGCAGACCTCA
>CAYLIR010000071.1:0-8053 GCA_964383515.1 uncultured Acidimicrobiaceae bacterium | reverse complement strand
GACTTGACATCGTCGCGGAACGTCGGTGCGTAGAGGATGACCTTCTTGTCGCGTGGCACACCGACAGCATCACGGACCTGGGCGATCCTGTCATCGACATCGGGGCGGAAGAACGCGTCGGTACGCGGATAGCCCGACTCGAGCACGCGGCCTTCATAGCGAAACGCACTCCGAAGATGTTTCGTCGCTGTTGGGCTCTGGGAGATGAGGACGCTCCAACTGGCCACCGACGCCGATACGCGATCCTTGTACCCCTTGGTCCTCCCGTACACGGTGTCAAGGTCATGGAGCATCTTCTTGATCGGCGACCCGTGCCACGTCTGGATGTACTGGGTGCCACGACCGGGGACCAGCTTCTCGTTGAAGTTCTGGTCGTTGACCCAGACCTTCGACCGTCCCAGGTACCAGTAGTACGCAGGTGAGTAGCGTGCGATCTTGCGTGTCGTGGGCTCTTTCATCCGCGCTGTCGACGTGGTCACCCAGAACGAGCGAGATGCGATACCTCGCTCCGCGAGCCGCTGGTAGAGGTACTTCGGGTTGCCTGTGTACTGGCGTCCCGTGGCACTCTCGAACAGGATGCCTTGCTTCCCAGGAAGTGCCCGCGCAAGGCCGCAGACCCACCTGCGCATGAACGGGTGGTACTGCTTGTGCTTGCGGGCGATGGACCACACGGTCTTGCCGAGATCCGATCGGGCGAACCTGTTCCACACATGCACCTTCCTGCGTGCGGACCGAACCAGCCCATAGACACGTTCCGAGGACTGCTGGTCGCGGTGGTCGATGAATCTGTCCGCTCGTTCGACGAACTCCTCTGGCATCGCGAAGTCGCTCCTGACGGTCTCGAGCGTCGTATCCACGAGATCGTCTGCCGTGAGCGACACGCTTCCTGGCAGATCAGCGAAGACATCGAGATGCGAGGGGCGACGCAGGAACCGCTTGACATCGAACATGAAATAGGCAACGGGGCGATGCAGGAACGAGAAGTCGAATCCAACACTCGAATAGTCCGTGATGAGCATGGAACTCCGCTTCAGCAGCACCTGGAGGTCAACGTCGCCGAGCGTGCGCACCTCGACGCCTTCGATGGCGAAGAGATGACTGTGCCGACGCAGGTTCGGATGCAGCATGAACGTCATCGAGACCCCTGCTTCGCTGAGTCCGTGCCGCAGGCGCTCGTCGGTGAGGAACCGACGCCACTGTTCGAAGTACTCGCTCTCGAGGATGTCTGCTTCGGAGAAGAGCCAGTCCCTCCATGTCGGTACGACAAGGATCCTACGCTCGACCTGTTGCGACCCGTCGAGGAGCGAATCGAATCGCGGAAGGCCCGTTACGGCAACCTGACCCGGCCTGTATCCGAAATCGTTGACGATCATCTCTTTCTCGAAGACGGAGCTGACAACGAAATGGTCCGCCATGAGACCGGTTCCGACGCCGTAGAGGTCCACCATGTTCTTCGTGCCCATGACGCCATGCTGGAGGAACACACGGATCCCTCGCGCCCGGTCTGTGACGGCTCGATGCCACGATGGGAGGATGTTCTCGAAGTGATGCGTGCCCACGAGCCGTTTCGCTTCGAGGCTCACCCGCGCATGCTCCTTGGTGCGGTACCCGACGACGTTGCCGAGATCGGCGATCAGCTCGGCGTCCGGGGAATCCGGGTCGACGACGAAGAACGCCCGTCTGCGCGGATGCTCCGTCCGCACATACCTGAAGAACTTGGCACCGTTGTCCCGTGCCCGATACGGCATCTCACCGATCATCCACGTTCCCCTGACCATGCCAACGGCACGCAGGAGAGGAGCGATAGGAAGGAGCTTCTTGAGGTAGTCGTACACCTCTCGGTCGTGGCGCTCAACGCGCACCGCGAGCCTGTTCGCTTTGTAGGTGAAGTACGGCAGGAAGACCACAACGGAATCACCAACGGGAACGCTGAAGGGCTTGATCTTGCGACGCTGCCGATACATCGGAGCCTCGATCCGCACGAACGGGACGGTCTCTGTGTCCCAGTCGGTCTCGATCTCGACGACGGGGTCGAGCGCATCGTCGGTGAGAAAGCCCATCTGTGCAGCGACGTCGACGAGAGGCACACGCACATCGACTCGATACATGTGGCGACCGAACACATCGGATGGGTCCTTCGTGGGTGTGAGCGACGCAACGAACCTCGCCTCTGGCATCCCCTCACGCGACCGGAAGACAACCGACGCTCTTGTGACACGAGCACCATCGGTCTCAAGGTCGCCGGAGAATTCGAGTATGCCATCAACGAACGTAAGGCTGGTCGTTGCGAGCCGCACCGAAGGCCTGCGCGAGCTCTCACTGCTGAACGAGAGGTTGCCAGCCTTCGTGAAGTACGGCCTGATCTCTGCGGGCGCATCACTTGTAGGAGCGGGCGTGTCGACGAACCGGCCCACACGGACACGTTGGCGTCCTTCGAAGAACGCATCCACCACTGTCTCAGAGTCGATGTCGTAGTCAGCGAGGTCGATCACCGCCTTGAAGTCGCCGTCATCGCCGGTGATGGGGACGATCGCAATGTCTTCCTTCGTCGCTCGATCGACGAGCACGACAGATTCGGGCAAGAAGGAGGAAGCGTTGTACGACACCGCTATGGAGATGCGCCCGCCAACTTGGTGGATACGCAGTGACTGCCGTGGGTTATTCGCCTTCGCCACCGAGCCATCCTTCCATGGGCGGTACTGCCGTGCACCGTCGGAGCCTCATGTGTCGGAGAGCATCTGCCGACGCGTCATGCGCCCAGATTCTATTACACATCATCTTCCTGGTGCCGACCGGACCGCCGTCCCAGGGCGTGGGCGGCTCACACCGATCGCCCATCGGGTGAACCCGACGTGCTTCCATCGACGAGCATCCTGAACAGCTCCTCGTGCTGCGTGGCTACCACATCCATTGTGAATGCCGACCGGATCAGCTCCTTCTGGCCTTCTGCGATGCGAGCGGCGCCCGCTGGGTCGGCCAGCACCGCAACGATCGCCTGCCCGAGCGCATCCGGATCGGTCGGTGGGACGAGCACGATGTTGCTGCCGGTGCGCAACTCGATACCGAGGAAGTTGTCCGGGCGCACAGCAACGATCGTAGGAACGCCTGCAGCCATGACCTCGAGGTTCGCTGTTCCACACCCAGCGCCGTCAAGATCGTGAGCTTCGATGTCGGCGGCTGCAACATAGTTCGGTATGTCGGCGCTTGGAACCTCACCGACCACGATCAGATTCTCCCGTACTCCGAGTTCAACCGCCCTGTCGATGAACGATGTGGTGTAGGTGCGACCCACGACAACGAAACGCGCGTCGGGGTAGTCCTCCAACACACGGGGCATGGCCTCGACCAACGTCATACGCGACCGGAACGGCGACACATGGCCGATAGACAGGATCATGGGCGCGTCGCCTATCCCATGCTCACGTCGCACATCGGCCGTCACTGGGCGCTCGAACCGCTCGGGGTCGATACCCACCGGTATGCCAACGATGCGTTCCTTCGGTATGCCGTATCGCTGCTGGATGTACCGTTCCATGAGTCGATCCATCGCGATCACATGAGGACGCGGGAGACGGACGAACGTCCTCACCAGCACGGCATCGCCAATGCGGAACACGATGTCTGCCAGGGCGTTGGGATGTTCGAGCCGAGAGTGGACGGACAACACCACAGGAACCCCGCGGCGTGCAGCGTATGCGGAGGAAACGAATGTCAGATCGAACAGCTGGCCGTGCTGGTGGATCAGATCAGGCTGGAACTCGTCGAGCAGGGCGAACACACGCCGTACGTTGCGCGGAGTCGTGACGAAGTTGATGTCGAAATTGAACGAGAGCATCGTCTTGGGGAGGTACCACGCAGGAAGCCGTACGACCCGGTACCCATGGACGAACTCCTCGGCAGGGGCGTCTCGGAAACTACCGGTGATGACGAGAACCTCGTGGCCGCGCGCAACGAGCTCTCTAGCAAGCGCTTCGCTCAGATGGGCGCTCCCCCCCGTTCGCGGCGGAAAGAAGTTGTTGCATACGGCGATTCTCATGTCTGGATGTCACCTCAAGCGGTCGCACAGCAGGTGGGGACGAGCCCCCGTGCATCGCAGCAACCTGTGTCATTCGCCCGCGCTGGCCAGCTCAAGCTCACGGCGGTGTTCACGAGGATACCGGTGCCCGGCAGCGAGCGCATTCACAGGCTATCGACGATCTGGGCACCGATAGCGAGAGATGCTGTCGCTCCAGGCGACGGCGCATTCAGCACATGGAGCATGCGATCCGTCCGTTCGAACACGAAATCATCAACGAGACCGCCGCTGCGATCGACAGCTTGGGCGCGTATGCCGCTTCCGGCAGGGATCAGCCATGCATCTTCTATCCCAGGTACGAGGCGACGCAACGCAGAAGCGAACGATCTGCGGCTCAACGTGCGGACAACCTCGGTGGCCCCAACACGCCAATACGTGCGAGCGAGTGCGAGGAACCCTGGATACCGAAGTGTTTCACCGAAGTCCCGCCAGTCGACGTCGCGGAAACGATACGCCTCCCTGCCCGTGGCAAGAACGGCGTTCGGACCAGCTTCAAGCCCTCCCGACACGGTCGGCGTCAGATGGACACCGAGAAACGGGAATCGCATATCTGGTACGGGATAGATCGGCCTAGCGACGATACCTCGCGCCGCGACCTTGTAGTAGAGGCCCCTGAACGGGATGATCTGGACTCGTGGATCTGCTCCTGCGACGCGGGCAAGCCGGTCTGCATGCAGCCCGGCACAGTTCACGGCGCGATCAGCCATAGCCGACCTCCCGTCAGCAGCGCGGACAACGGGGCGATCTGTGCCGTCGACGGCCACGACGTTGAAGTCGTAGAGCAGCTCCCCGCCAGCATCGACGATATCGCTCTCCAATGCCCTGGCAACCGCGTGGTAGTCGACGAGCCCTGTCTCGGGGACAAGGAGTGACGGCGCAGATATGACCGCGGGTTCCATCGCCTTCGTTTCCGTCGCCGTGAGCTTTCGCAAGCCGGACAGGCCATTGCGTTCACCCCTGTCACCGAGAACGTCGAGCTCATCCACTTCCTGCCTGGTCGCCGCAACGATGAGCTTTCCCGTCGGTTCTACAGGTATTGCGTGGTCGGAGCAGAATCTGAGGAGTTGACGCCGGCCTTCGGTGCACAGCTGCGACTTGAGCGACCCAGGCGTGTAGTAGACACCCGAGTGGATGACACCCGAGTTCCGCCCTGACTGGTGAAACGCGGGAACATGTTCTTTGTCGAGCACAACGACTTTGCCGTCATGCCGCATGCGCCATGCCGTGGCAAGGCCCACGATCCCGCTCCCGATGACGATCGTATCTGCCTGTACACAGCTTCCGGTACTCGACATGTCACACAACGTCCGCGTCGGTATGCCTGCCACCTAGCTCCGGTTCTCTCGACCGAGCGAACGCCGCGGCAATGAGGATCAGGGGCGCTATGCGTATCACGATGTTCGCTGGAATGCCGTGGCGCTCGAACTCGTGGGGCATGACCATCCATGACGCGACGATGTACCCCACGCTCGCCACCAACACGGTCAGCCCAACGCCCGCAAGGTACCAATCAACGACCCTCTTCCGATAGACGAGCACCACAGTCGCCGCGACCAGCCACAACAGGAGTGGCTCATACCAGTTCCAGTTGTAGGCGAACAACGCTGATCGAGCCCGAAACACCGTGTAGCTTGGTTCCATCGTCGCGACGATGAGATGGTCCACAGACATCGGCAAAGGTGAGACCGCAGGCGTGTAGGACACCGGCGTCATCATGGCTGGCGTATCGCGAACGAGCCGTCTCCACGACCATGCCGGATGCGTGACGATCCATTTGAGGTAGGTTGCAAGCCCTTCGGCGTCCGCCCACTCTTGAAACTGCTCACTGCAGTCGAAACTCGATGCTTTGTACACATCGATGACCCACGTCGTCTTGTTCTGTTCCGGAGGGACATCAGGGAGTGCTTCGCACGCAGGCATCCCCTGCTCACGCATCCACTGCCGTGCCTCGGGATACGGCAGAATCCGGTATGCAAGATTCACGTAGAACAGTCCTTGCGAGTAGGTCACGTAGGTGTCCTTGGATTCCTGAAACGTCTCTCCCGTGTTGCTGACACGCCATACAGCCCAACTGGTCACGAGGACAAGGCCGATGGCGCTGGCCACAGCGAGAGATCGATTCCCCCCGTCGAGCACCGCCCACACAGCCATGGCAGCCACCATGACGCCGAGTACCGGCAGCGTGTTCGGGCGCGAGAACGCGAACAGCACAGCGACAAGGAGAAACCAGGCAACATCGCTGCTCGTCCGACGTGTGACAAGGCGCAACGACACGCCCACCAAGATGGCAGCGAGACTGATCGCAAGCGACTCTGACAGGATCAACGAGTTCCAGTTGGTGATCGCAGGACTCAGCGCAACGATGAGGACAAGCGCAGCGAGGAACGTGCCAACGGCCTTCCGGACAACGACCGCTCGGAGCTGTGTCGCGAGAAACGCCCACGCAACAGCGCTGACCGCCGCTTGGGCGATGTACCTGCCGACATCGCTCCCAGCGAGCCCGTAGAACAAGGTGAGCACCCAGGGCGGCGAGTAGGTCCGACCGGAAAGATCGACGCGCTTGAGAAGATCCCATCCATCGACTGGCCGATAGTAGGCCGCATCAGGAAAGGTTCCGCGGCGCGTCGTGTAGACGAACACAACGATGCTGAGCACAGCGAAAGCAACAAGGAGCGCCCTCCACAGGCGGTCCACACGGTGCTCCAGCCATGCTGCATCGCTCTTGATCATGCGTTGTGGATCCTCCGTGTTGCGTCGGCGATTCTATCGAGCGGCACACCGTACGGCGGTACAGGCGAGGCTCCGCATGCAGGGTGTCACCGCATCTTGCGGGCCGGAACTCCTGCCCACGTCTCACCTGGCGGTACATCTCGCGTCACGACAGCGCCCATGCCGATGAGGGCGCCCTCTCCGATCGTGAGGCCTCCACCGATCGTTGCTCCTGCGCCGATGTAGGCGCCAGCTTCGACGGCGACGGCGCCCGCGATCGTAACACCCGATCCGATGATCGTGAAGTCGCCGACCGTGTCGTCGTGCGTGATGACAGCGTTCGGCATGATCCCGACATGTCTGCCGATCGTGACGCCGTGCGTCACCACCGTGCCTGCGAGCAATACACTGCCCTCTTCGATCCTGACGTCTCTCCCAATCGAGGCCCGGGGATGGACGAGCGTCGCATAGCGGTCGGGCTGAAGCCCTAGCCTCGCGACGATCCGCTCCTTCGCTGCGAAATCATGCGGATTCCCGATAGCGACCACGAACGAAACACTCGTGAGTTCCTTGGCTACGTCGATCTCTCCGAGAACAGGCAATCCGGCCACGATCGCGCCAGAAAGCTCTGGATCGTCGTCGAGAAACCCCTCCGGTATGCACTCTCCAGCATCAGCAAGGTCGGCGAGAAGCGACGCCGTTTCGCGTCCGAAGCCGCCTGCCCCGACAATCACCACCCTGGTCAGGCTGCGTCCCGTCATCTCAGGCGACCGAGCGTATCGCTGAGACGACTCGGGCGAGTTCGTCGCTGGTCATCTCGTGAAACAAAGGGAGGATGATCGAGTGATCGAGGAGGTAGTCGGTGTTCGGCAACACAGGAGCAGGAAAACCGGCGAAAGCAGGTTCCGTGTGCGCAGCCATGATGCCTCGACGAGTTGAGATCCCCTCCACAGCGAGCACCTCCATGAGCTCATCCCTCGACACACCGAACTGGTCCGATACAACGACCGTATAGGACTGATAGTTGGTCGTTCCGAACACAGGATCCTCAGGCAGGGTGAGACCATCTGTTCCTTCGAGTGCCGACCGGTACGCGTCCGCAAGATCACGCCTCCGCTCCACCATCGCATCGAGCTTCTGCAGTTGCACGAGGCCGACAGCCGCCTGGATATCGGTCATGCGGAAGTTGAAGCCCATCTCGAGATATTCCTCGACAACCGGTCCTTTGTCTTGGTGGCGAACGAACGCATTGACGCTCATGCCATGCTG
>CAYLIR010000070.1:0-8113 GCA_964383515.1 uncultured Acidimicrobiaceae bacterium | reverse complement strand
GAATCGAGCTTGAGCCGGCGGTAAAGCTGCTTCAGCTCATCGGCATCGGGCGGGCTCGCCGCGATGACGCGGTCAGCCAGAGCGATAGCGCCCGCAACGGGGTTCGTCCCGCCGTGACGTTCGTACAGGTTCGCATGGTTGGGGATACGATCGAGCCATCCTCCCGATGTCCATCCCTGGTACCCGAGCGTATGGATCGTGAACACGGTGGGGACCCCATCGGGCAGGAACCCAAAGGTCAACGCTGTATGCCAATCGTTGCAGTGGACGACATCGGGGCCGCGAAGCTTCGCAAGAGCGGCGAGAGCAGCGGAGAACGCAAAGAACCGGTCTGCGTTGTCCGGCCATCCGTTGCCGTTGGCATCTACATAGGGATTCGCACGTTGGATACCGGGCACGTCGATCAGCGTGACCTGTCCGATCTGCGCCGACACGCCGCTGCGGGCCACGGCAGGCCCCGCCCATTTCGGCACGTCAAGCGTGACCGTCACCTCGCCAGCCAGTGGTGTATCGAAGTAGTCGGGAACGACCACCTCAACATCTATGCCATCAGATCTGAGCTCGCGTACGAGCCCCGATGTGGCCTCCGCAAGGCCTCCGACGCGCACGAGGGGTGCGAACTCAGCCGTCGCGAACAACACCTTCATGACATCTCACCGTTGCGTTTCTTCACGACCATCACCGACCATCCTGCCACGTCCCCGGACTCTGGTGCTTCAACGGGCAGCTCCGGTGTGAGCCCAGCGGCCGAGTACAGGACGATCTGCCATTCGAGGCCACGGAGTTCGTCTGGCATGACGAAGCTGACCCGCTTGCTGTGTGCGTTGAACAGCACGAGGAAACTGTCGTCGACGACACGTTCGCCGTGTGCGTCTGGTGTCTCTATCGCCTTTCCGTTGAGGTACACGGCGAGCGACTTCGCGTAGCCGCGGCTCCAGGCGTCCTCGGACATGCGGGTACCGTCGGTGTTGTACCACACGATGTCGTCGTGGTCGGAGCCACGGACGCTGCGCCCCTCGAACCACCGCCTTCTGTGGAACACGGGATGATCATGGCGGAAAGCGATCAGGTTCCGCGTATAGGCGAGGAGGTCCTCGTCGACATCGTCCCAGTCGTACCAGGAGATCTCGTTGTCCTGACAGTACGCGTTGTTGTTCCCTCTCTGCGTACGTCCGATCTCGTCGCCGCCGAGGATCATCGGGACGCCTTGGGAGAGCATCAACGTCGTCAGCATCGCCCGCATGCGCCGCTGCCGCAGCGCGTTGATCTTGGGGTCGTCTGTCTCCCCCTCGACTCCAGAGTTCCACGAATGGTTGTTGTTCTCGCCATCGCGGTTTCCCTCACCGTTGGCTTCGTTGTGCTTGGCGTCATATGAGACGAGGTCACGCAGCGTGAAGCCGTCGTGGGCGGTGACGAAATTGATCGACGCGTGGGGAAGGCGTCCCGCGAAGCCGTAGAGATCGGAGCTCCCCGTGAACCGTGATGCAAAATCCGCGAGTGCCCAGTGGGTGCCGCGCCAGTAGTCCCGGACACCATCTCGGTACTCCGCGTTCCATTCGCTCCACAGTGGAGGGAAGTTTCCGACCTGGTAGCCGCCGTGGCCGACATCCCACGGTTCAGCGATCAGCTTCACCTGGCTGACAACCGGATCCTGATGGATGAGGTCGAAGAACGCAGAGAGCCGGTCCACGTCGTGGAGATCGCGGGCCAACGCTGCGGCGAGATCGAAACGAAAGCCGTCGACGTGCATCTCCGTGACCCAGTACCGAAGGCTGTCCATGATGAGCTTGAGCACCTGGGCGTGACGGACGTTGAGAGAGTTCCCCGTACCGGTGTAGTCGATGTACCTACTTGGATCCTGCGGATCGAGTCGGTAATACGCTGCATTGTCGATGCCACGCATCGAGAACGTGGGCCCGTCTGGGCCGCCCTCGCACGTGTGGTTGTACACGACATCGAGGATCACCTCGATGCCCGCACTGTGGAGGGCCTTGACCATCGACTTGAACTCTGTCACCTGCTGGCCGCGATCTCCCGAGGACGAGTACGGTGCGTGCGGGGCGAAGAACCCGATCGTGGCGTAGCCCCAGTAGTTCGTCAGCCTCCGTTCGATCAACGAGTGCTCCGAGATGAAGTGGTGCACAGGCATCAGTTCGACTGCGGTCACCCCCAGGGACGTGAGGTGCTCGATCACCGGCTTGGACGCCATCCCGGCGAACGTTCCGCGCAGAGCGTCAGGAACATCGGGATGCCGGTACGAGATGCCCTTGACATGCGTCTCGTAGATCACCGATTCGAACAGGGGACGATGCGGGCGGGCGTCCCCCTCCCAATCGAACTGGTCGTCGACGACGATCGATCTCGGTACGTAGCGGGCGCTGTCGCTCTCGTTCATCCGGCCTGGTGTGTGGCGCTGATACCCGAACACGGCATCAGACCACAGGACGTCCCCCTCGATGGCTCGAGCGTACGGGTCGATGAGGAGCTTGTTCGGATTGAAAACGCTACCCGCAGACGGATCCCATACGCCGTGCATGCGGTAGCCGTAACGGTGGCCCGGCCCGATACCAGGCACATACCCATGGTGGACGAAGGCAGTAGATTCACCGAGGCGGAGGCGTGTCTCGAATCCCTGCTCGTCGAACAGACAGAGTTCGACACGCTCCGCGTTCTCCGCGAACACAGCGAAGTTGGTGCCTGATCCGTCGAAGGTCGCGCCGAGTGGATACGCCTCGCCAGGCCAGATGGGCGCCGTCACGACAGCGGGGCGGGCCTGTATATCCGCCGGTCGTATTCGGTGACCATCCGATTCGCCGTGACGAACGGCCCGAGCGTCTTCCACGCATGCCTGACCTTGGCAAGCCACGCCTCGCTCGGGCCGCCGCTGTCTGCGTAGTACAGGGGAACAACTTCGTTCGCGAGCACCTGGTGCAGTCGCGCTGCTTCCTCAGCATCGCGGGCCTGCGGGTCCTGTGCCGCAGAGGTCTCGATCTCCCAGCCGTTCTCCCCGTCGTAGCACTCGTCCCACCAGCCATCGAGGACGGACAAGTTCAGACCGCCGTTGAGCGCTGCCTTCTCGCCGCTCGTGCCACACGCCTCGTTCGGACGGATCGGATTGTTGAGCCACACATCGCATCCGGCGTACATCGTATGGGCGACGGCCATCTCGTAGTCGGGGATGAACACGAACCTGCCACGGCCTGCATCTGAATCAGCGAACTCGACCACTCTGTGGAGGATGCCCTTGCCTGGCTCATCAGCCGGATGCGACTTCCCGGCGAAGACGAACTGGACAGGACGATCCGCGTCAGCGAGCAACCGCGACACTGCGTCGACGTCCTTGAGGAGCAGATCGGCGCGTTTGTATGTGGCGAATCGCCGTGCAAAGCCAATGGTCAGGACGTCGGGGTCGAGTGCATGCCGTGGACCGACCCGCGCGTCCACCATGTCGATGAGACGCTGCTTGCCTGCCCTCCGGATCGCTCTGAGGCGATCGTCAGGGATCGCATCGACGGCGTCCCACATGCCTGCTTCGCCGGCGGTCCAGGAACCGCCGACCGCGGTATCGAGTTCTTTCTGGAGGTCGTTCGACATCCAGGTCCTCGCATGCACCCCATTCGTGACGCTTGTGATCTTCTCACTGCCAGGAATTCCCGCGAAGAGCTCGCGGCTCACCGCTCCGTGGAGCTTCGACACGCCGTTGGATGTCCTCGCCATCGATAGACAGAAGGCGGCCATGTTGAACGAGTCCGGCTCGCCAGGCATGTGGGCGAGGCTGAGCAACGCATCGATCGAAACACCATAGCGGCGCGACCATGCTCCGAGGTACCGCTCCATGAGTTCACGGCTAAAACGATCGATGCCTGCAGGTACCGGTGTGTGTGTCGTGAACACGATGTGCTCCTTGACCGCTGCGATCGCCGCATCGAGGGACAGGCCCTTGTCGACCTCTTTCGCCAGCAATTCGAATGCAAGGAAACCGGCATGGCCTTCGTTCAGATGGTAGACAGAGGGGCTGTAGCCAAGCTGGTGGAGTGCGCGCACACCTCCGACGCCCATGAGCAACTCCTGACGGATTCGGTGCTCTCTGTCACCGCCGTAGAGACGGTCTGACACCTGTTTTCCGGCCTCATCGTTGAGTTCGAGGTCCGTGTCGAGAAGGTAGAGCTTCGTCCGCCCCACATCCGCGCGCCACACCCTCGCCTTGACTATCCGGTCGTCCATCGCGATGTCGACGACGACCGACATCTGCTCAAGACCGAGAGACCGGGGGTCTGTCCGTTCGTAGATCTCGTGCTGACGCCCCCCAGCGATAGCCTGGTGAAAGAACCCGTCGCGGTAGAACAAGCCGACAGCAACGAGCGGAAGGTGTAGATCACTCGCTGCCTTGAGGTGATCCCCAGCGAGGATGCCGAGACCGCCGGAGTACTGCGGCAGTGTCTTGGAGATACCGAACTCAGGAGAGAAGTACGCGATCTCCGCAGAAGGAGCGGGATCCGGCCGCGGTACCCTGGCCGCCGCAGCATCGGCCTTGGCGATGAAATCCGTGTCCGCGAGGTACCTGTCGTAGTCGTAGTCCGTGAGGGCGCGCACCCGCTGCTTCGGGTGCAGGTGGGCGGTGACGTCGGGCAACTGAGCGAACAGTTCCTGCGTCTCGCGGTCCCATGTCCATGAGTAGTTCGTCGCACTGGTGATCAGCGCTGACTCGAGTTCCGAACGCGTGGTCATGTCTGTTTCGAGATCCTCGGTAGGGGAAGTCACGGCATGGTATCAGGACGCCGCAGCCATCTGTGACCTCTCGTGACCGTTCGCGACACTATCGAGCAACGCACCGACACCGACCGCCAACCACACACCGACACCCTCCTATGCTCATCAGATGCCCAAATGGACCACACGACTTGAACGCGAGCGCGCCGACGACTTCCACCCCGGGGAGGCGATACGTGCTGCGTCGTACTTTCTCGGCAGGGGAAGCACTGCAGGACAGATCGCCTTCGGCATGGTCCGCGGTGTGGGTCGCAACGTGCTCGATGCCGGTGCGATCGCGGATGTCGCTGCGTCGCAAGCTGGCACAGATGCGGCGATTCGATCGCGTGACGGCTACAACACCTTCTCCGGCTCGATCGCCTCGACGATCCCCAACGACAAGGGGATCATCGCGATAACGGATAGCAGGATCGTCGTCTTCGGGTACAAGCAAGGGGTGTTCACGACGAAGATCCTCGATGTGGTCACGGCCATCGATCGGAGCCATCTCGTCGGCTGGTCGTACACACCTGGCAAGCTCGCAACTGTCGTCAACATGGCGTTCTCGGACGATTCGAACGTGGGCATCGAGATCCCCCGAGCCAACAAGCCAAGCGAGTTCGCATCGACCCTCGGGATCCCAGAGACGCCCTGACCTGCTTCCGACGCGAGCTTGCTACTCCTGTGAAGACGGGGTTCCCGCCCGGATATGCCCAAGGTAGCTGAGGATGCGGCCAAGATCAGCGTCCATGGCGATGTCCTCGACCGTCCGTTCATTGCGGAGACGCCAATTCGGGCGTTCCCTGTGTGTGCCCGGGACGTTCTGACGTCGCTCCTCCATGAGCAGATCATCGAGGTTCAGCAGCGCGATCGCAGCGTCGGACCCCACCATCCACTCCATGAGCGCGTCGCGCGTCGCTATCGGGCCCGACGTCGAGAAGAACCGCTCCATCGCAGCGATCGCTTGCGCACGTTCAGCGCGCTCTTCCTCGGCGCGTTCATCGTCGAAGATGCCAAGGTCGAGCATGTCGACGATGTCGAGCCCCTTCCACCAGGCCGCGAACGCAGGCGTGTCGTGGCTCGACATGGTGATCAGGTCCCGTGGCGATGGCTCGTGCGGGCCGTCCTGGGCGACGGTCATGCCCAACAGCCCGTGCGTGTCGAGTAGCCGCTCGATCTCGGGCGGCACCGTGCCGAGATTCTCGCCCACGACGCCGACGCCTGCGAGGGCGGACTCGATGCAGATGATGGCGAACATCTCATCGGCTGGCTGCATCACGTAGGCCCCCTGATTCGCCTCAGCGCCGTGGGGTACCCACCACGTTCGATGCAGGCCCATCACGTGGTCGATGCGCAGCAGGCCTGCGACGCGCATCTGGTGGCGAACCGCTGTGCGAAACACGGTATGGCCGTCGGCGCGCGACTTCTCCGGGATGGTCGCTGGCAACCCCCAATCTTGCCCGCCCACGAACAGTGGGTCTGGCGGCGCCCCCAGCCCTGCGGGGGCGAACAGTTCGGGCTGTGTCCAGATGTCGTATCCATCGGGATGGCAGCCGATCGGCAGGTCGAGATACAGATACTGCCCGCGATCACGCAACCGCGTCGACAGGTCAGACAGCTGGAGGCTCATCAGCCATTGGACCGTCTCGTGGTATCCGACCCTGTCTTGTGGGGCAACTGCGTTGCTTGGCCATGCTGCCGGATCGGTGCCGTACCGCTCACCGAGCGCTCGGAACCGTGCGTAGTCGGCCATGTCCGGGTACCGGTCCAGGAAGCTCTCGACTCTGGCACGCAGCTGGGGTGTTGCCGCCACATGCTGGGCGTATCGCCCGAGGGAGTCCCTGATGCGTGCCCCCGTCCCTGCATAGTCGACCCACAGCGGGTCGCTTCCCGCATGCCGCGGGTCTTCGTGCCAGTCGGGTATCGCGGAGAAGTCCGCGTACAACTCGCTCCATGCCCGACGCGACACAGGGGCGTACGGTGAGGGATCGTCGGGGAAGGTGGCGAGCAACGGCAGCGTACCGACCACATCGATCCCGACGTTGTGGCACATATCGGCCATGACGTCCATCTCGGCGATCGTGCCGATCCCCCGATCGTGCACCGCGCTCCGAAGCGAATACAGCGGTTCGATGAGCCCGACAACGCCGCGCGGCGTCGCATGGCCACGCGTCGGTGCCGAGAACACATGGGACGTGATGCTCCCGCCATTCACCCACAGGGTGTGATAGCCGACAGGAAGGTCTGTGGCGGAGACCAGGATATCTTCGCCCACCACGCCAGCAACGATGTCACCGGTGTCGAGTATGACAACCGCATCATGGATCTCGAGCCCACCGGTCGCGACCCGCAGGGCACCATCCCATGCGACCACCACGGGTTCGATCGCTGGACGATGGTCACGGACGTCCATGGTAGCTTCGGCGATCGAACGCTCGCTCGCCAGCTTCCGGCCGGTGACAGCCTCGAGGACGGTGATGAGGTCGTCCACGGCGACCGTCTGGGGATTCCCCCAAGCGTCTACCCAGTGCGTTGCGACCCCGACTTCACCAGCGAGTTCTTCGATGGCCCGACCAGCGGGAGAATCTGTCTGTTCTGTCACCTTGCGGATGCTAGCTTCGCGCCGTATCGACGTTCGCCTCACGGCCATCGCTGGCATCGATCCTGGCTATCAGCAACCAGGCGAGCGCAACGATCGCTGTACCGATCGCCAATCCAGCCGTCACGTCCGATAGCCAGTGTGCTCTGACGTACACCCTGCTCCATGCCATCATGACGGCATACGCGACAGCCACGAACCAGTACACCCTTCGGCGTTTCGACGGTGGAACGACAACGAGCACCAACCCGAAAGCAACAACCGCCCCGGTCACTGCATGCCCCGACGGGAACGAGAGATCGACCGTTTCCATCAGCGACAGCGATGGCCGCTGCCTCCCGTACAGGCTCTTCATCGTGACGATGACGGCCTGCGATGCTGCTATCGCGATCACCCACACCATGAACTCGTTCCACCGCCGGGCAGAGCCAAGATATGCTGCTATCGCGACGACAACTGTGGCCATGACGGGAACGCTTCCGACGAATCCGAAGAAGCGTCCGAGCGCCACGAGCGCGCTGACCTCGTTGGTCACGAAGAACCCGTGCACGGAATCGTCGATGGACTGGACCCAGGCCGCAGGCCCATCGAACGCAACCATGACGGAAATGACCACGGCAACGAGGAGTGCTGCCGCAGCCATGCGCGCCACCATGGCATGGTGATTCCAGGGCTCCATGAAAGCCAGCCTACCCACCGCCACACACGATGAGGGAAGTGCCTGCACCGAGCGAATCCATCGACAGCCGCACGCTGATACGACCC
>CAYLIR010000069.1:0-8128 GCA_964383515.1 uncultured Acidimicrobiaceae bacterium | reverse complement strand
CACCTATCGCCGCCAACTCGCATCGGCCCTGTACTGCCGGGCCGCACGGGCGCGTTCAGCCGGTCAGGAGCCGGCCGATACCCACAGCCATGGTCTCTTCTTGAGCCGGGATGCTCCGTATCGCGAGCAGCACGCCCGGCATGAACGACGATCGGTCGAGCGTGTCGTGGCTCAGCCGCAGCGTCTCGCCCTCTCCCCCGAACACGACATCCTGGTGTGCTACGACGCCGGGAAGGCGCAACGCATGCACGCGCACGCCTTCGACATCAGCGCCAAGAGCACCCGGGACGAGTTCGGTAGACTCGACAGCGCGTTCGTGGGACTCCCGCTTGCCCGCAATCGCATGTGCGGTTGCGATAGCCGTCCCCGATGGTGCATCCGCTTTCCCGTCGTGGTGCATCTCAACGATCTCAGCGACCGCGAAATACGGTGCGGCGATCTCTGCCATCTTCATCATGAGGTTCGCCCCTATCGAGAAGTTGGGCACGACGAGGCAGTTGCCGGGCCCGTTCCCCCATATCTCCTCAAGTTCAGCGAGGCGGTCTGTGTCGAACCCGGAGGTCCCGACCACAACGCTCGCTCCGAAACTCCGCCACGTTGCGATGTTCTCCATGACAACGTCTGGCCGCGAGAACTCCACGATCACATCACACCCGTCCAGGGAACTCCTGTCCTGGCTGACGGACAAGCCCGCGATGTTTCCCGAGGTGTGGGCATCGTAGAGCCCGATCAGATGGAGGTCTTCTGCATCTTCGATGGTTCCCGCTGCAAGGCTCCCCATGCGACCAGAGGCGCCGGATACACCAACCTTCATACGATGAACTCCTTCAGGTCGTCTTCACCGAATGGGCCTACGGCGCCGATGATATACGGACCGCCATAGGCGACCTTGGCTACCGCCATTATGTCCTCGTTCGTGACCGACGAGATCCGTTCGACCGTCTCGTCGACCGAGATGTGTTCCATGCCCACGATCTCGGTGCGGCCAAGCCGGCTCATCCGCGAGTTGGCGTCCTCGAGGCCGAGAGCGAGCGCACCCTTGACGTGGCCTTTCGCTCGCTCGAGTTCATCGTCGGTGATCCCCTGGTCGATCACCTTTGCGAGTTCGTCTCTCACGATCTCAAGCACATCCCCCACCTGGGACGGCGTCGTCCCGACGTACACGGCAGCGGCACCGGCATCGAGAAACGGCAACCGAAAACTCTGCACTGAGTACGCCAGGCCGCGGGTCTCCCTGATCTCATGGAAGAGCCGTGAGGACATGCCACCGCCGAGCACGTGGTCGACAAGCGTCAACGCGAAACGCCGCTCATCGTCTCGCACGATCGACGGAGATCCGAACACGATGTGGGCTTGTTCCGTGTCTTTTGTATGCACCTTCGCTCGCGCCGCGACTCGTGGTGTGACGGACCTACGCACAGCAGATACGCCCTCCCATGATCCGAATCGGGACTCGACAAGATCCACGAGTCCCTCGGGAAGATTGCCTGCGATCGACACGACAGTCGAGTGTGGTGAATACGTTCTGGCCCAGTAGGCAGCGACCGTGTCCCGTGCCATGCCGGTGATCGACTCCCGAGTGCCGAGGACCGGTGGCGCCAACGGGTGCCCCTCCCAGGCGGCCGAGATGAACTGCTCATGGGCGACGTCCGTTGGGTCGTCCTCGTTCATGTTGATCTCTTCGAGCACGACGTTGCGTTCCGATGCGAACTCATCGTCGCGGAACGCTGGTCGTTGCAGCATCTCGGCCAGGATCTCGATGCCAACAGGAAGGTCCTCGTCGCGCATTCGGGTCCAGAAGCACGTGTATTCCTTGGAAGTGAATGCGTTGTGCCTCGCCCCGATACCGTCGAACGTCTCAGAGATCCTTCGTGCAGGCCAAGCCTCAGACCCCTTGAACAAGAGGTGCTCGAGGAAGTGCGACGATCCTGCCTCTGTTTCGTCTTCGTCTCTGCTGCCCGTGTCGACCCAGCACCCGACGGCGACAGATCGCAAGGTTGGCATGTGCTCAGTGATGACCCGAAGGCCGTTGGGAAGTGTCGTGCATTCGTAGTCCATCGAGGCTGGATGATAGGAACCGTTCACACTCAGGACTCCCGGCCACCGCCCGACACGGCAGGTTTCACGCTCGGCACGCCTACGCATAGGTGGGTGTTGTGTCAGCGGCGGCCTTCGATGGCAGCCGACAGCTTCGCCGCGGTTGCAACGACGAACGCCAACTGGGGACTCGGATCGTCGGTGAAGCGATCTAGGACCGACCGATACGCGCCAAGCGCTTCGTCGGCTCGTTCGACCTCATCGAGGAGCATGCCCGTGTTCAGGATCGCCCAGGCGGCCTGTTCACGCAGAACGGGCACAGCGCTGTCGCTGAAGCGTGCGGCTACGTGCGCGTTGATCTGCATCGAGGCATCGGTCTTGCCCATGCGTTGCAAGATGGTGGCCTTGTTGAGGAGCGCTTTGGCGACCTGCTCAAGGAAGGCCGTGTTCTCGGTGCCATCAAACAACGCCACGACCTGGTCACACACTGCTATGGAATCATCGTTCCTGGCGAGTTGCCCCAACGTCACCGCCTTGTTGAGGAGCGCTTTGGCAACCTGTTCCTGCAACACGGGCTCGTTGGCGTCACCGTAGCGGACCACGACCTCTTCGAACGCAGCGAGGGCTTCCTTCTTCCGTCCGAGGTCGCCGAGCTGCACGCCCTTGTTGAGGAACGCCTTGGCCACGTGGTCGCGCATGAGCGGTTCACGTACACCGCCGAAGCGAACAGCGATGTCGGTGAAGATCGCCACAGCCCCTTCCCTTCGATCGAGTTGGCCGAGGCGAACACCTTTGTTGAACATGGCCTTGGCAACGTACTCTCGGATAGCAGGATCCTCATCGGTGTCGAACTCGGCGATGAGATCGCTGAACACGAACACAGCATCGTCGATCCGTTGGAGGTGGCCCAGAACGACTCCCCTGTTGAACATCGCTGTCGCCAATTCACGACGGACGACTGGTTCGGATGCACCGCGGAAAGCCTCCACAACCTCGCCATATGCCTCGACGGCCTCCTCGAATCGGTGCAGTTGGCCGAGCCGCACGCCTTTGGCAACGAGCGCCTTCACCATGTACTCACGTTGTACGGGTCCGTCGTCTTCGGTGCATGAGCTGCCAACGCCGCCGAGAACCGCCACCGCTTCATCGAGCCGCCCACCATCAGCGAGCGCCTCTCCAAGGTTGAACTGTGCCTTCACTGTCTGCTCACGCGCCACGTCGTTCCCATCGCCTTGAAACTCAGCGACGATCGCCGCATAGACGTCCACCTCTTGCTCATGGAGCCCTTGGCGGCCAAGGATCGAACCTCGCATGAACTGTGCCGTGGCAACGAACGCGGAGGTCGTGTCGCCCGCGTTCTCGCTGTATCGGTCGATGATCGCCTCGCTCTGCGCGAGCGCTTCATCGAATCGGCCAAGCGAAGCGAGCACCGATGCCCTGTTCACCATGGCTTGGCCGACATACTCGCGCTCGATGACTACAGGTTGGCCACCGAACCGCTCAGCGACGTTGCCGTACGCTGCTGCAGCTTCCTCGAGCCTCCCGGCCCGTTCGAGGACGAGCGCCTTGCTGAACATAGCCTTGGCGACCTGTTCGCGCAGCGCTGGTTCCCTAGCATCGCCGAAGGTGGCGATGACCACGTCGTACGCATCCATCGCCTCGTCGTCTCGCCCGAGATCAGCAAGGGCAGCCCCCTTGTTGAACGATGCCTTCGCGACCTGCTCGCGCAGTCGCGGAGATGGTGGATCGCTGAACCTGGTTTCGACATCCTCACACAGCCGAATGGACACCTCCAGGTGCCCCCGCTCCTGTGCGACGACTCCGGCATTCACCAAGGACTTCGCCACCTGTTCGCTCAGGATCAGGTCGTCAGCATCACCGAACTGCGAGACGACGTCACCGAAGACGCGACTGGCCGCGGCGAGTTCGCCTTGCTGGGCGAGGATCACTCCTTCGTTGTACAGCGACTTGGCAACATGCCGCCTGATGTCGATGTCTCCAGAGGTCCCGTAGCGCGATACGGCGTCGCGATAGGCGACGAGAGCTTCGTCGTACTCACCGAGCCGACCCAGGGTCACGCCCTGGTTGTACAGAGCCGACGCCACGTGAGATCGAAGATCGGTGTCGACCGCATCGCCAAATCGCTCAACGAGCTCTCGCAACGAGCTGACAGACTCCTCTGGCCTCCCCATGTTCCTCAAGATGACCGCTGTGTTGTGCAGTGCGCCGGCTACCTGGCGGGCGACGGTGGTGCTCCGTACGCCGTCGAAGCGCGACACGAGATCGTCGTAGGTAGACAAGGCGTCATCCCATCGACCGAGGCCGCCCAGTATCACGCCTTTCTGAAGCCATGCGGCCGCTGCCTGTACACCAAGCACGCCGTCGGGGTCACTGCCGAATCGTTCGACTGCGGATTCCAACGCTGCGAGTGCCTCTTCCTCTCGGCCGAGCGCCCCAAGCGTCATACCTCTGTTGAGCATCGCTTTGGCAACATGCTCACGGAGCACCATGCCAGGTTCTTCACTGAACAGCTCGATGACCCTGTCGTACGCAGCGATCTCTTCTGTGGGCCTCTGCAGCTCGCCCAGCCACACTCCCTTGTTGAACATCGCTTTGGCCACTTGCTCTCGCATGCCCTCATCGTCGACATGGGCGAACCTGTCAACGACGTCGTCGAACTCCACGAGCGCCTCCTCGTAGCGGCCGCAGCGGCCGAGCATCACCCCCCGGGCGAACAGCGCCTTCGCAACGACCTCGTCCGTTGCGTTTCCCCCTATGGCGCCGAATCTCTCGACCACCTCGCCGTAGACCGAGAGTGCCTCATCGTGACGGTCGAGCTGTTCGAGAATCGTTCCGTGGATGTACGCAGCACGACGCACTTGTTCTCCGACGCCGGTATCGCCTACCCGGCCGAATCGGTCGACTACGGTGCGGAACACGCCAACGGCTGCATCGAGCCTGTGCAGTTCCTTGAGGGCTTCACCTTTGCACACATATGCCCGAACGAGCTGCTCTTGCAGCTCGGGTTCCTGAGCCTCGCCAATCCGCGCGATCGCATCATCACACGCACGCACGGCCTTCTTGCATCGTCCAAGGCTCATGAGACACGTCCCTGTGCCGACGAGGGACTTGGCTACGAGTTCACGCGTTGCAAGGTCCTCGTCCTGCTCGAACGTGGCTGCCACCTGAGCGAACAGCTTGCGGGCCTGGTCGGGCTCCCCCTGTGTCTCGAGCAATGTCGCCCAGTGGAAGAGCGCCTGGACGCCGTAGTCGCGGACCTCGGGTTCGCTCGCGTCCGCGAATCGGGTAGCGACATCCCTGAACGCCGCCACTGCGGCGCCGCTCTTGCCGGAGCGCTCGAACGCCACGGCTCGGTGGTACCGCGCCGTAGATGTCGCAAGCCGGTGCGACGGACTCCTGCTCTCGCCGAACCGCGCGACAACACCGTCGAAGGCATCGATGGCATCCTCGAACCTCCCCAGCTCGATCAATCCCAGCCCTTGGAAGCACCGTGCTGTGGCGATCTGCTCTTGTACCCGGTCGACGTCGAGGGACGCATACCGATCCTCCATCGCCGTGAAGACGTCCACCGCCTGCTCACCCATACCCATCTCGTAGAGGAGTCGCCCCTCGATCAGCATGGCTGTCGCCACCTGTTCCTTGACCGCCCGTTGGCTGTCGCTTGCGAACAGCTCGGCGACATCGCTGCACACCGCAACGGCTTCCTTCTTGCGACCATCAGCAACGAGCCTCCGCCCGGTTCGAACCATCGCGACAGCGACTTGCTCGCGAAGTGCTGGAGCATCGGATTCGCCGTACAGATCAGCCACTCGGGCGTACGCCGCCATCTCGCGATCGGGCAGGCCAAGAGCCGCGTACGCAGCACCCAGCCGTACGAGCGCTCGAGCAGCTTGCTCTGCGAGCACCGGTTCTGGCGCGCCACTGAAGATCGAAACTATCTCAGCGAGCACCTCGCTGGACGCTTCCCTCATGTCCAGATGTTCGAATGCCACGGCTTTGGCCATCAACGCCTTGGCGACCTGCTCTCTGCTGGCCAGGTCCTCTGCCCCTGCACGATCCTGGATCACCTTGTCGCACGCAGCCAGCGACTCGGGGAACCGTCCCAATTCGTTCAGGAGCACAGCGATGTTGCACTCGGCTCCTGGAACCTGGGCATCGGCGAGGAGCTGCGTCGCCACGAGTGCATGCTCGAAAGCGCCATCAGCGAACGCGGCGTTGGCGACAGCCCACATCGGGCCGTCCAGCTGCGAAGAGCTGAACCTGTTCGCTGCGTGCTGCACCGCTCGCATCCAGTGGTCGTTCGGTACCGGCGGACGACGCGGTGACCGGGATACATCGTCGACGATCAGCTTGTGTGCGACATAGCCGCGCTCGGTCCGCCTCACGAGCGCGTGTTGGACGCCGTCTCGTGTCACGATTTCTCTGGCAGCACCCGATGCAACGTCGTTGAAGCGCGCGTTCCTGGCTTTTCGCCTCGCTCCTTCACGACGCCCCCGTTGCTGCGCAGCTATGGCTGCGGTCCACAGCCGACGCGCATCATCGACCTCGAGAGGTTCGAACAGGCCGGTTCGATGCCATGCGATCACGGCCTCGACGAACGCTCGCTCGCTACCCGCACAAGCGTCTCGAGCCTCTCGCACCTCGGGGCCGCCGACCAGGAACGCTCCGAGACCGATTCCCTCCTCGAGCGCGTCGCGCAGCGCGTTGTCTTCGATCGTATCCAGAGCCCGCTCCACCTCGGCGTCGCTCAGGCGTGACTCGATGTCGATCCGGGCGACTCGCAGACCATCTGAGAGATACTGCCAAACGGGATCGACAAGCGCGCTGTGGCGTCGCTCGAGCACGCTACGGATCATCGTCGCGACGACGACCAGCGATGGAAAACGTTCCATGATCGTATCGAGATCACCCAAATCCAAGCCTGCAGCGATCTGCTCCTCGAGATCACCGAGCCAGACAACGGACTGCCCAAGACCGGCGTACGCGCGAGCGAGCTCGCTGACACCGTGGCCCAGCTTCGGTACGATCAACTGCCGCGACGCACCGCCGAGCGTTCCTGCAATGCCTTCCACCGCGGATCTCGTCTTCCCCGATGCAGCGTCGCCGACGACAACAACCAGCCGACGCGTACCGTTCGCTGCCTCACACAGCGCATGGGCGATCTGGTCATCGACGTCGCGGGCAACGTATCTCGTGTTGGACGCTCGATGCGACATGGCGAAACATGCATCCTCTGTGTCACGCACCCGCAGGGGCCGCCCGAGACCCGAGAGGCTGTCGGCTTCGACACTCCTTTGCCACCACACCGGGTCGCCGACGTCGATGACCGGGTCGAACCCGAGGCGTGCTGCTGCTCGGGCGAACCCGGCGCTTCGTTCCGTGTCCTCGATGGGGAACACGACGATCTGCGTCCCCCGTTGGTGTGATGCGACGGTTCCCGCGACGCCAACCAGGCGCCCATCTTCCGCGAAGGCGGCGGCGCCTTCGAGATCCCACGGCGACCCGTCGTCGGCCGCACTTACGGAGGTTGTCTCGAAAGGAACGAAGCCTTCGTCGTCGCGTATCCCCTCACCGGCAAGCAGCCGCCCTCTGATCCTGCGGCCCAACGGTGCCTCGACCGTGCGCATGGGCACTGCGGGAACACCGATCAACGTGACCGTGCTCGGCGGGTAGCCGATCGATCCAAAGGCTGGCGGGGTCCCCTCCTCCGGTGCCCATGTCGCCTCCCGATCCGCCAGCTCGAGCAACACCAGGTCACTGTCTCGATTCGTCCAAGCAACACCACAGTCGAGCCAGGCTCCCGCAGAATCGCCGTCGCTGAGGCGGCACTGCAAGGTTGCACCCGCAGCCACCAGCAAGCCGTCGTCCGTCGGCTCGACGGCGGGCTCGACAACCTTGCGGTTCGTCAGGATGCCACTAGCCCCCACAGCCCATCCGGATCCCGATCGGCCTGTGCCGGACGCGTCGGCCGCCCAGATCTGTACCAGTGGCCGGGTCGCCACGTTACTCAACCGCCACTGAGGGTCACGCACAGCCCCCGGCCGGGCACCATGCACCGCCGGGGCCTGTG
>CAYLIR010000068.1:0-8150 GCA_964383515.1 uncultured Acidimicrobiaceae bacterium | reverse complement strand
CCACCTTGCGCAGTGTCTTCGTCGATCCCATTGCTGCCTCGTAGACGAGCTGATGACCCTCCGTCGCGAGCGGGTCGAGGGAGTGGATCTGCATGATGTTGTCGACATCGCCCGTCGTCGGATCAGCGACGCGTTCGTAGAGTGCTCCGAGGTCACCCTCCCACTCGTCTCCCGGGATGGTTTTGATCCACGCCATTGTGCTTGCTCACTCCTTGGTCGTGCAGCCGAGTTCGAGCGCCACGGGCCGCTCAGCGGCTGCCTCGAGAAGGCCCTGGACGATCCCTTGGTCGATCTGCACCACGACCTCTGGTTGGTTCGTGCCTGTATCGCACAGGGGGCAGAACTGGGCGACGATCCTGTTCTCAGACGGCACCGTGGATGCGCCGAGGCCGCGCCCCATCATCGACCGTGCCACAGCGAGTGCTGCCAGCTCGAACCCTTCGTCATCGGGGAGCCCGATCTCGGCTCCGAGCTCTCTGCCGTAGCTCCTGCCAACGTCGTGGGCGATGTCTGCGGCTCGCCCGTCATCGAGCTCGTCGATGACACGGGCAAGGAGCTCGGCGAGCCGATCGTACTTGTGTGCCGAGTACTGGACGGAGACCGACTTCTCCGTGACCTCGTAGCGTTTGGCCGGCCGGCCAGCGGTCGGTGTCTCGACCGGTCGAGTCGAGATCCGGATGAACCCATCGTTGAGCAGCTTGTCGAGGTGGTGTCGGGCAACGTTGGGGTGGATCTGGAAGGAGTCGGAGATCTGCCCTGCGGTTACGGGGTCGTGGGATTCGCGAACCATGATGTAGATGCCACGTCGCGTCGCGTCGCCGAGGGCGCCCGTGATCTCTTCGATCTGTGTTTCGAAGTTCGTTTCTGGCATCACGATCCTCCTCTCTGTGATGTTAGCCGATGGCTCCATCGATGCTCCTGGCGGCGGAAGATTGGCCGCCCGGCGTCGCTAGCCTCGCGCTGAGATCGCGATAGGAGACCCCGTGGCAGATGTTTCAGCAGTGCGCAGCGCACTTGAAGAGGTTCTGGATCCCGAGTTGTTGCGTCCGCTCGGAGAGATCGGCGCCGTCAAGGAAGTCGATGTCGACGGGTCGACCGCACGCGTTGTGGTTGCCTTGGCGATCCCGGGTACCCCGCTGGTGAACGATCTCGGCTACGCGATCTCTGACGCGGTCTCCGCTGTCGAGGGGGTCGAAGAGGTCGAAGTGAACTTTGTTGCGATGCCAGCCGAAGAGACACAAGCGCTTGCCGCCGAGATCCGTGGTCCGGACGCCGCATCCCGAGAGATACGCCTCACCCGTCCCGGGTCACAGACGAGGGTCATCGGGATTGCATCGGGCAAGGGCGGTGTCGGAAAGTCCTCTGTGACATCGAATCTTGCGATAGCACTTGCAAACAAGGGCAAGTCGGTTGGCATCATCGATGCTGACGTGTGGGGGTTCTCGATACCGAAGATGATGGGCGTGGACCGGAATCCTTCCGTTCTTGAGGACCTGCTCATCCCGCCGCGAGCTCACGGCGTGGCGGTCATCTCTATGGATTTCTTCGTCCAGGAGAACCAGGCGATCGTCTGGAGAGGGCCGATGCTCCACAAAGCGCTCGAACAGTTCCTCGTCGACGTGGCCTGGGGAGACCTGGACTATCTCCTCATCGACATGCCTCCTGGCACCGGCGACATCGCGATCTCGATCGCTGAGTACCTACCCCGTGCTGAGGTGTTGATCGTCACGACACCCCAGCCGACTGCTCAGCGGGTCGCCGTGCGTGCGGGCCTCATGGCCAAGAAGGTCGATCAGGATGTCATCGGCGTTGTGGAGAACATGTCCTGGTTCACCGGAGACGATGGGAAGCGCTACGAGATCTTCGGATCCGGAGGCGGCGAGCGTCTTGCCGAAGAGCTCGATGTGCCCTTGCTCGGCACAGTGCCGCTGGTTCCCGCGATCCGGGAGGGAGCCGACGAGGGTCGTCCTATCGTGGTCGTTGAACCTGAGGGCGAAGCCGCCCGGGCGTTTGACGCTGTAGCGGACAGGTTGATCGCAAGCGCCCCCCGCCTGCGGAGCCATCCCGAGCTTGTCATCTCGTAGCGTTTCATCAGAGTACGAAAGGATCCCATGAGCGACTCCCACACCGTCCGTATCGGCGTGTCAGCAGCACGAGAACTCGAGATACAGATCGACGACCCCAACGTGGTCAGCGAGGACTACGAGCAGGCCGTCACGAGCGGCGCTCCGATCTTGTGGATCACGGACTCGCGTGGGCATCGCTTCGGTGTGACCGTTGCGTCGATCGCCTTCGTCGAACTCGAAGAACCCGAACAACGCGGTGTCGGCTTCCGCGCCGACTGACCCGCGTATCCCCGCAAACCCCAGGGTTGCAGACGGCGCATCCGACGTTGTGCATACGACGTTGTGAGACCACCGAACGAAAGAGCGAGGAACCGGTTCAGCCCGGTTCCTCGCTCGCTGATAGCGTCAGCGTTGTGTGCTCAGCTCGCCTGACGCTGGCGGCGACGTTCTGCAAGCCATCGCTTGCGGTAGCGCCTGCGGTCGTCCTCGGGAAGCCCGCCCCAGACACCGGCTTCCTGATTCGTTTGCAGTGCGTAGAGGAGGCACTCCTCTTGAACGGTGCACACCGAGCACACCGCTGTTGCTTTCTCGATCATGTTGACGGCTGGTCCTGTGGTCCCGACCGGGAAGAAGATGTCCGGGTCGGAGTCACGGCAAGCCGAAAGCTCTCTCCAATCGGTGAGGGTGAGCACGCTGCTGTCTCCTTGACTCATGTGGTGGTGGCTTCGGGGGGCGAAGTCCTCTATGTTCCGAAAGTGAATGTTTTCACAAACGACCTACCGATGTCAAACGGTTCTTTGTCATCGGCGGAAAAAAGTCTAGTGAATCCCTTTTCCTCGTGCTTGGGAATTCCCAGGTTTCCTTGGTGAATCGTCTCCCGCTGTATCGTTCGAGGCTACGAGCCACCCCTCAGGAGCACGGATGAGCATTCTCGAACAGTTGAAACACGATCAGATCGCTGCGATGCGGGCCAGGGACAAGGCAACGCTCAACGCCATCCGATCCATTCAGGCAGAGGTTGCAACGGCTAAGGCCGCGCCCGGTTTCTCAGGTGACGTGGACGACGATCTCTATGTCAAGACGATCGCAACCTATGTCAAGCGGATGAGGAAGTCGCGGGCAGAGTACGAGCAGATGGGGGAGCGAGGTGCCGACCAAGCAGCGATGCTGGCCTTCGAGATCGACTACCTCGCCAGGTTCCTGCCAACCACTCTTGACGAAGTGGCAACGGCCGAGCTCGTCGACCGGATCATCGGCGGCATGGGTGCGGATGTCGACACGCCAGCTGGCACAGTGATCGGCATGGTCATGCGCTCAGGGGAACCCGTCGATGGTGCCCTTGTGAGCCAGATCGTGCGTGACAAGTTGGGATAGCACGAGCGACGATGGGCAGGTTCCTGCCATCTCGGTGGTGCCCCAGGCTGGAATCGAACCAGCGCTCCCGGCTCCGGAGGCCGGTGCTCTATCCCCTGAGCTACTGGGGCGCACGGGGATTGTAACCTGGTACTTTCATCTCCAGCCGTCCGGCTCGACGATGACACAGCCGATCGACGCAGGACGTGATGTCACTTCAAACGCAACTCACAGAGATCTTCGCCCAGGCATTCCAAGCTGCCGGCCTCGACCCATCAGCTGGCACTGTAGCGGTGTCCCAACGGCCCGAGCTTGCGGACTACCAGTGCAACGGTGCGTTGGGCGCCGCCAAGGCCGCCGATGCGAACCCCAGGGATCTCGCAGCAACGGTCGTTTCACACATCGATGCACCCGATCTGATCGCGTCGCTCGATATCGCTGGGCCGGGGTTCATCAACATCGTCGTGACCGGCGATGCCCTTGCCTCCACGACGGTCGGCATGGCCCTATCGGACAGGCTCGGTGTTGCGCCTGTGCGCGAACCTCGAACCGTCATCGTCGACTACGGCGGCCCGAACATGTCCAAGGCACTCCACGTTGGCCATCTGCGATCTGCGATCATCGGCGAAAGCATCAAGCGGCTCTTTGCGTTCGCAGGCCATCGCACGATCGGCGACATCCACATGGGTGACTGGGGGATGCCCATCGGCCAGCTGATCGTGGAGCTCGAGGATCGGCAACCCGATCTGCCCTACTTCGACGTCGAGTACGATCCCGGGGCGGACGGCCCCTACCCCGCGTCTTCGCCCGTCACGCTCGATGACCTCTCTGCGATGTATCCCGTCATCACACAGCGATGTGCAGACGATCCCGCTGTTGCCGAACGGGCACGGGCAGCGACCCTCGAACTCCAGGGTGGGCGCGAGGGGTACCTCGCCCTGTGGGAGCACTTCCGCGCGGTCTCGGTCGCCGGACAGCGGAAGGACTTCGAGGCACTCGGCATCGATTTCGACATCTGGTACGGCGAGTCCACGGTGAACGACAGGCTCGAACCGCTCGTCGCTGGGGCACTCGCCGCAGGTATCGCCCGCACGTCAGAGGGGGCGGTGATCATCGACGTTGCCGAGCCAGAGGACAACAAGGAGCTCCCGCCGCTGCTCCTCACCCGCTCGGACGGCTCGTACCTGTATTCGACGACCGATCTCGCGACACTTGACCTGCGCGTTCGCGACATGGGCATGGACCTCGGCCTGTATGTGGTCGATGCGCGCCAGAGCCTGCATTTCGAGCAGGTGTTCCGCGCGGCACGCAAGCTCGGGATCCTGGAACCGCCGATCGATGCCGAGCACATCGGTTTCGGCACGGTCAACGGAAAGGACGGGAAGCCGTTCAAGACCAGAGAGGGCGGCGTACTACGTCTCGGCGACCTCATCGCTCTGGTCACCGATGCTGCGCGCAAGCGCCTCGACGAAGCGCACATCGCCGAGGACTATCCGGAGGTCGAGCGGGAAGCCATCGCTCGTCAGGTGGGGCTCGCCGCCCTCAAGTTCGGTGATCTCTCCAACCACAGGACGTCGAACTACGTCTTCGACCTCGATCGGTTCTCCGCGTTCGAAGGGAAGACGGGCCCGTACCTGCAGTACTCGGCGGTGCGGATCAAATCGATCTTGCGTAAGGCGGCAGACCGGGGGCTCACGGCGGGCAGCATCATCGCCCCGTCTGTTGCCCAAGAGCGGGGGCTCATGCTGCGGCTCGTGCGGATGCCAGAGGTCGTGCAGCGTGCGATGGACCTGCGCGCCCCCAACGTGCTTGCCGAATACACCTACGATGTTGCCACGGACTTCTCACGGTTCTACGAGCATTGCCACATCCTTTCCGAAGAGGACGCCGAGCGTCAAGCGTCGTGGCTCGGGCTCGTATCCCTCACCCTCGCCGTGCTCACACGATTGCTCGATCTGCTTGGCATCGAGATACCGGAGCGGATGTGACCGACCGCGGCATCTCTGTCGATCTGCTCCCCGATTCTGCAAGGATCGACGACGGGCGCCTTTCGATAGGTGGGTGTGATGTCGTTGCACTGGCGAACGAGTACGGCACACCACTGTTCATCTACGACGAAGCGCACCTGCGGTCGCGCTGTAGGGAAGCCGTGGCAGCGTTCGGACCGAACGTATCGTACGCATCGAAAGCGTTCCTGTGCGTTGCCATGGCCAAGCTCGCTCACGAAGAGGGCATGGCCATCGACGTATCCACAGGTGGCGAGATGTACGTTGCACTGTCCGCTGGCGTTCCTGCGAACAGGCTCGTCTTTCACGGGAACAACAAGTCGGCGCATGAACTCACCATGGCGCTCGACGCGGGTGTGGGGCGCATCGTGATCGACTCATGGGACGAGATCAGGCGTATCGAGGAGCTCGTGGCAGCGGGCGCGGAACCGCCAGCAGTCCTTGTGCGGATCAACCCCGGTATCGAGGCGCATACCCACGAATACCTTCAGACAGGCGTCACCGACGCGAAGTTCGGGTTCTCCATCGCCGATGGACAGGCCCAGTCTGCGATCGACCATGTGCGCTCTTCATCCCTCATGGTGTTTCACGGGATCCACGTGCACATAGGAAGCCAGGTCTTCGATGTGGCATCGTTCGGGAGAGCGATCGAATCGCTCGCCCCGTTCGTGCGGGAATCTGGTGCAGCCGAGTTCTCGATAGGCGGTGGTCTCGGTGTTGCGTACGTGGAGGGTGAGCGATCCAACTCGATAGCCGAGTGGGCCCAGGTGGTCATCCGCGCTGTACGAGATGCCGGGATCGTCGCGGAGGTGGCCGCCGAACCCGGGCGAGCGATCGTGGCTGCAGCGGCGGTCACGGCCTACACGGTGGGTACGATCAAGGATGTGCCGGACATCCGAACCTACGTGGCCGTCGATGGGGGGATGTCCGACAATCCGAGGCCTGTGCTGTACGGGAGCGGCTACGAGGCATTCCTGGCGGCTGCTGCAGACGCGCCACGCCCGAAGCGTGTCCGCATCGTTGGGAAACACTGCGAGTCGGGCGACATCATCGTACGCGACGCTGCTGTGCCTGTATCGATAGCGGTTGGTGACGTGCTGTGCACTCCCGTAACCGGCGCCTATGGGCACGCTATGGGGTCGAACTACAACAAGGTGCTCCGGCCAGCCGTTGTGTTCGTGGCAGATGGTGCGTCGCGCGTCGTTGTCGAGCGGGAGACCTACGAGGATCTTGTCCGTCGTGACCGGTGCTGAGAGCGGCGGTAGCCGTCAGCGTTCAGTGAACCACCGCGGGCCTGGCAGGGGGAGTGCCGGTGCCCGATCCTGCCAACCAGGGCCCTCGATCGCCTCGAGTTGGTGGAGACGGTCCGTGGCTGTGCCCTCGAGGAACGCACGGCGTTCGTCTTTGGTGAAGCCCACTGCTTCGTTCCATACGGCTCTGCCGACCATCACCCCACAGGCGCCAGCTGCGGCAGCTGCTACCGCCTGAGCATGGAAGGTCGAGAACGCAACACCAGCCGACAGGATCACCCAAGGTATTCTGGTTGCCGCGTCGAGCTCCTCGAGCACGGCCGCCCACGCATCGTGGTCGGTTCCCTTCGCAGGGAACTCAGCCTTGAGGACGTCACCCCCGATCGCTGTCAGACGCCGGGCCGTCTCGGTGACGACCCGCGTGAACGCGGCTCCGGTCAGCGGTGCATCGTCGAGGCTGTACGACAGCGGCTCGAGGAACAGAGGGATGTGGAGGACCCTGCACTGGTATGCGACGTCCGCCACGAGTTGTTCCTGATCGGGTGCGTTCGGTGCGTCAGGATGGTAGTAGACGAGGAGCTTGACACCGTCCGCTCCAAGAGCAACGGCTTGCTCGATGCTCCAGCCTTCGAGGATCTGGCTGATCCTGCCTGCAGGGTCAGCAACGTACCCCGTTGCCTCAACTGCAACGACCATGCCTCCCGTGCCGGCGAGGGCGCCTGTGGCGATCGCCTGGGCGGCGCCGTACTCAGGGTCAACGAGGACGGAGGATGCTGCGGGTCCGAGCGCGCCGATCACCTCGAGCTTGAAGTCTGTCAGATCCTTGTCCGAGACGCCCTCTCCGAGCGCCCGCTTGAGGTTCTGACGATGGTCGATCGCGAGCATCGTGAACCTGCCGTCGGCGTTCGCAATGGCCGTGAGCCGCCTCCGGACGCCGAGCGACGGTTCGAATCTATGGTCGTGTGCAGGTGTCATGGTATCTCTCAATAGCTCGGTTCTTGTACGGTGGGCCGGTACGACGTGCACTGCGTTCTCATGGTGCGATCTGCTCACCTGATCGCACCACGGCGACCAGATCGAGATCAGGCGTCATCGTGATCACATCAGCGTGGGCGCCTATGTCGAGTGTGCCCACATCGGTGAGGCCGAGTGCCGCAGCGGGGCGCGATGTGGCAGCCGCGAAGGCCTCGCTTCGGGCAACGCCACTGCGAATCGCCTCGCGCACGATGTCGAAGATGGGAGAGACGCTTCCCGCGATCGATCCTCCGTCCACGAGTCGAGATGTCCTGCCGCGAACCTCGACTGCCAGTCCTCCAAGGAGGTACCTGCCGTCACCGAGACCTGTTGCTGCAGTGGCGTCGCTGACGAACATCGCCGCGGCATCGACGAGCGAGAAGGTGCCGCACACCGTATCGGGAGCTAGGTGCACTCCGTCTGCGACAAGCTCCACGCGGGCGAGCCGCTTGGCTGCGGCC
>CAYLIR010000067.1:0-8198 GCA_964383515.1 uncultured Acidimicrobiaceae bacterium | reverse complement strand
GCTGCTTCCTGTGGATCATCTGGATATGGCTGCTGATCACCGTGTGCATCGACGTCTTCCGCGACAAGAGCCTGAGCGGGATCGCGAAAGCACTGTGGATCGCACTCCTTGTGTTCTTCCCTCTCTTCGGTGTGCTCGTCTACCTGATCGTCCGCGGCGACGAGATGCACGAGCGGCAGGTCGAGTACGCAACCGCCGTACGGAAACGCCAAGAGGAGTACGTTCGTGAACTTGCCGGTGATGGCGGCACGAGCATTGCTGAAGAACTGGCGAAACTGGCGGAGCTGCGTGACACAGGTGTTCTCACCGACGACGAGTTCGCCAAGCTGAAGGCGAAACTGCTCGCATAGCGGCCGACGGCCGGTGTGGGTAGGCAACGTACGCTGCCAAACTACGGTCATCGGAGGGATGACTGAGCGGACGAAAGTACTGGTCTTGAAAACCAGCGAGGCGCAAGCTTCCGTGGGTTCGAATCCCACTCCCTCCGCGCATCCTGTTGGTGTACGCCAAAGGTCTGTCGGTCAGCGAGCCATGGTGTAGAACTCAGGGTTGGGGCGGATGCTGGCGAAGTTGGCGAGCCGGTTCGAGAACCCGAACAAGCCCGTGATCGCCGCGATGTCCCAGATGTCATCGTCGTCGAAGCCGTGGGCATGGAGCGTCTCGTAGTCAGATTCGTCGATGCTCTGTGCGTTGTTCGACACCTTGAGCGCGAAGTCCAACATGGCCTTCTGGCGGTCGGTGATGTCTGCCTTGTGGTGGTTGACGGCAACCTGGTCGGCGACCAATGCATTCTTGGCTCTGATACGCAGGATCGCCCCATGGGCGACGACGCAGTACTGGCAACGGTTGTCGCCCGAGGTCGCTACGACGATCATCTCTCGATCTGCTTTCGTCAAGCCGCCTTCACGTTCCATCAGGGCGTCGTGATAGGCGAAGAACGCACGGAATTCATCGGGACGATGGGCAAGGGCCAGGAAGATGTTCGGGATGAACCCGGCCTTTTCGTTCACCGTCTCGATGGCCGCTCTCAGATCGTCCGGCAGATCGGAGAGCTCGGGAACGGGGTACCTACTGATCGGGTGGTCTGACATGGTGTGCTCCTGTGCGCGTTGCTGTCCTACCGTTGACGCTAGCCGAAAGCGATCATCCGAACGGAGATCGCAACGGCATCACGCGACAACCCTACGAGGTACCAGGACGATGGAGAGACGGTTCAACGTTGGCGTGCAACTCCCCGAGGTAGAACGCCCCGTGTCGTGGCCCGAAATACGTGACATCGTGATAGCCGCCGAAGGCTTAGGGTTCGACTCGCTATGGGTGGGGGATCACCTCTTGTACCGCACCGAAACGGAAACGTCGGGCCCGTGGGAAGCATGGTCGATGCTCGCAGCGATAGCGGCTGTTACGGAACGGATCCAGTTGGGCCCACTTGTCGCAGCAACGTCGTTTCACAACCCAGCGATGCTCGCGAAGAAGGCGGTCACCGTGGATGAGATCGCAGACGGGAGGCTCATCCTCGGTATCGGCGCTGGATGGAACCGGACGGAGTACGACGCGTTCGGGTTCCCCTTCGATCACAGAGCATCACGGTTCGAGGAAGCATTCACGATCATCCGAACCCTCCTCACCGTCGGTTCCATCGACTTCTCCGGCGAGTACTACACGCTGCGTGACTGTGAGCTCATCCCTCCCGCACGTCCCAAAGGCATACCGATCATGGTCGGTTCCCAGGGCTCGCGGGTGCTGAGGGCGACGCTCCCTTATGTGGACATGTGGAATGCCTGGTTCGCTTGGTTCGGCAATACCGCAGAAGGGGCATCCCGGGCGATCGACGAGATGTCCGCCGTGGCTGTCGATGTCGGGAGAGACCCTGCCGAGATACAGAAGTCTGTCACCGTGCTCGTGCATGCCCCAGGCGCGGGAAGTGGAAAGGCGGAGAACCCAGCACGACGGTCTGCGTGCCCGATAGCGGGAAGCCAACAAGACATTGCTGAGCACCTTGTTGCGTTTCGCGAGGCAGGCGTCGACGTGGTGCAGCTCGTCGTTGACCCGATCACGACGGCGTCGATCGAATGGCTCGGTGGTGTGCTCACCGCCCTCGGCCGCTGAGCCTTGCACTACTGCATCGGTAGCAAGCGAGAGTCAGCCAGGGCTGCACTGCGATGCCCGGCGCCCGCCGCGTACCGGGCATCCTGGGTCATCGCCAGGAACGCGTCGATCGTCGGATACTCGACGATGAGCACCTGATCCCACACCACATCAGGCGGCCCGACAAGGAGCGGCCCTCCATCACCGACGAAGATCACCTTTCCACCGACGTTGGTGAGCAGCGGGATCGTGTGCGCCGAGTAGATCGCGTACGCTTCAGCACCGGAGATCGGTTCGTCAGGGGCAAGGCCGGGGGAAGCGCTGTAGTCGGCCTCGTCACGGAAGCGGAGGAGGTTGAGCATCCGCACAGGGCCGGTGAGGCCCCGTCCGATGAGGGCGGCGATGGACTCGGATGTAGGTGTGATGTACATGCTGCGAGCATACGTGGTGCGACGCTGTGTTGCGACGGTGCTACGACTCCTTGCGTGATGTCACCCACGCGCCGATGAGCACGAGAGCCATACCCGCAATCGCGATCGGTTCGATCGAGTCGCCGCGCACGATGACACCGAGGATCACAGCGACGATCGGCACGAAGTAGATCGCAACGGAACCGCGGGGACCCCCGACACGGCCGACGAGTGTTCCCATCAGGACGAAGGCGACCCCGGTGCCGAGCACTCCGAGAGGCACCATTGCGAGCGCCGACGACCACGACCACGTCGATCCGGGGATCTGCCATAGGCCGAACGGCAGGACGATCGTCATCGCTGCGAGTTGCGCCTTGAACATGACCGGCAGCGCGCCGTACTTCTGCTGGAGGGGGACCGCGAGGTTCGTCGACAGTCCATAGAGCACAACAGCGATGATCACGAGCGTCGCGCCGAGTGCGGTGGCAGACGAATCGACCATCTCAGGTGTCGACACCGCGAGGACGCCGAGGAAGCCGATCCCGATCCCGACGAGTTGCCTCCAACCCGGCAGCTTCCGCAAGAAGATCGTTGCCCACACCGCAGAGGTGATCGCGACCGCTCCGTTCAGCATGCCCGCAACGGACGAGTCGATCCACTGTTGTGCGATGGGGAACAGGATGAGCGGGATGCCGATCCAGAGGATCCCGAGGAGGAACACGCGACCTCGGTCCTGGCTGTCGATCGGTGCATGCGCTTTGGGGAACAGAGCGATCGTGAGGGTGCCGAGAGCGAGCCTGGCAATCGTGATGACGCCGGGATTGAAGGCATCGAGCCCGATCGCCATGAACACGAAGGACGATCCCCAGATGAGGGCGATGCCCACGAGGAGGCTCCACTCGTAGATGCCGAACGCGTCACGGTTCGTGCCGTGGCTCGTGTTCGGCAGTGACGCGCCCGGTTCGCTGTGGTCAGTCATCGTTGCCCTGGTCGCTGGGGTTGCTGCTCCTGGTGGCCCTATCTGGCACCGGGGTCACGTGTCGATGCGTTGCACACGCAGATCGTGTGAGCCATCCTGGCGGGTGTACTCGAACGAGAAGAAGAGGGCATCGGGGGTGTCGACGGCACACACATACCTGACGCAGCCGAACGGTGAACTGATCCAAGGGTCGTCCAGTCGGGTGAAATGTTTCCCATCTGGCGAAAGAGCGAAGCCAGCTTGCTCTTCGTAGTTGTCGTAGAAGGTGCGTCCTCCATCGAACATTGCGAGGTAGCCGTCGTCCCAGGGGATCATCGAGTTGATGCGGGCTCGTCTCCCATGCCAACTGTCGTTTCCCGGTGCATCAAAGACGTATTCGATCGTCGGGAAGTACCTACCGTCATCTGAGATCGCCACCACGGTCGCGTCGAGTGGCGCCGCGGTAACCGTGTTCCCCTCGGCGATCGGTCCCGTGCGTGGCGGAACAGCGGCATAGAGCCATACAGCGTCCTCCATGATGTGGACATATGGATCCTTGATCCAGGCGAGGCCGAACTCACCTGGTGACAGCACCGTGCGACGACTCTGGACATCGAAGTTCGCAGGGTCATCGGCCTCGATGAGGTCGATGCGCCACTGCGAGGTGCCCGCGATCTCGTAGGAGACGTACAGCATCCAGGTGCCGTTGAAACGAACTGCGTGCCCCTCTTCGATGGAGTTGGCGTTGAAGTCATCCTTGGATGCCGACCACACTTCGGTGAAGCTGATCCCATCCATGCTGATAGCCACGCCACATCTACCAGCACGCCCTCTTTCGAGTGGTTTGCGCTCCCGGTAGAACAGGGTGAACATCCCGGTGTCCGGGTCGAATGCCATCTTGCCGCCGACCCAGTTCCCGTATCCGGACCCGGGGGGTTCACGGACGATAGTCGAGGCGGAAGGGTCGAAGTCGAGTGTTGCATACGGGTCAGTCATGGCTTCAGTCTATGCAAGGTCGATGGGGGTGCTAGCCCTTGACGGAACCTGCGGTGATACCTCGAACGAAGAACCGTTGCAGAGCGAAGAACACCACGAGCGGAACCACCGTGATGATGAATGCGCCAGCGGTGAGGAGGTGTTCTCTGAGGCCGAACTCTCCTGCAAGCGACGCCACAACCACCGTTGCTGGCAGGTCTGCACGATTGCCGCCGATCATCGTCAAAGCGATCAGATAGTCGTTCCACGTCCAGAGGAATTGGAAGATCGTGAACGCCGCGAGTACGGGGACAGACAGTGGGAGTACGAGCTTGCGGAAGATCGTGAAGTGGTCCGCACCATCGATCCTCGCCGACTCGAACAGATCGGGGGGCAGGCCGGACATGTAGTTGTGCAGCAGAAAGATCGCGAACGGCAGCGCGAAGCCCGTATGGGTCAGCCATACCGCGGGTATCGTGCCCGCCAAACTGAGATTCGGAAACACGGTCAGTGTCTTGTTGATGATCGGCAGGGTGATATGCGCTCCGCCCGCGTACATCTGGAGGAGCGGGATCAGGGCAACTTGTGAGGGCACAGCCAAGAGGGCGACCGTGACGATGAACAACATGTCCCTGCCCTTGAACTTGATCCAGGCGAAGGCGTAGGCGGCGAAGGCTGCGATAGCGATCGGGATGACGGTCGATACCACGGCGATCGCGACCGAGTTCAGGAGGCCGTTGCCGACGCCGCCGGTAGCGGACGAGCCGAGAACATCACGGTAGTTGTTCAACGTCAGGCCGCCGTAGCCGTGTGCGCTGTCCTGCCAGAACATCCACCATCCGGCGTTGCGCTGTGCGTCTCTCGTTCGGAACGAGTTGATGAACAACCCGAGGGTGGGGATCGTCCAGATGATGACGAAGAACCAGAGGATCCACGTCGGAATCGCAGCAAGGAAGCCCGCTACCCGTTGGGTGAGAGGTTGGGATTCAGTGATCTCGTATGACTGAGTCTTGGTGTTCGCTCTCATCAGCCCGTCGCCCTTTGTTGTTGCATCCGTCGAATATTGAGCCACATCACGGGGAGCACTCCCAGGAAAATGAGCACAGCGAGCGCGGAGCCGACACCGAAGTTCAGTTCCGTGAACGCACGTTGCCACATCTCGTTCGCGAGTACCTGGGTGTCGAAGTTGCCGTTCGTCATGACCTTCGGGATGTCGAACACCTTGAGCACTGTGACGATCAGTGTCGTGACGACGACCCCGATCGTGGGAGCGATTTGAGGGACGGTGACCCTCCAGAACACCTGGGACTCCGAAGCACCGTCGATAGCTGCAGCTTCGAGAAGATCCGCCGACACGCCCTTGATGGCCGAAGACAGGATGACCATCGCAAAGCCGGTCTGGATCCAGATGAGGACGAGCATCATCCACCAGTTGTTGAACGGCGTCTCCGTCAGGAAGAGGATGGGGTCTGGGACGACCTGTCCCTGGACGGTTTCGAAACCTCCGAGCCCAGGTCCGACGAAGCGGTAGATCAGCCAGACGATGGGGAGGGCTGCCACGACGGCTCCTGCGGTGACCGACGCTTTGTTCGCTGTGAACCCTGCGTAGGCGAGATAGAGGATCCCGGCAAGGATCGCTGCGAGGACGATCACGATGATCGTCGTTGCCGTTGCAGAGTTGCTCCATTGGCCGATCTTCACCCACAGGCTGTTGAGCACACCGGTCTGCTGCTTCTGTGGGGGTCTGGCGATGAACATGAAACGCCAGATGATGCTTGCACCAACGAAGGAGATCGCCATCGGCATGAAGATGAATGACTTCGCCACGTTCTCACCTTTCGACCGATCGGTCAGAACGGCGATGGCGAGGCCAGCACCCGTCGAGAAGAGCGTCACGGCGAATATCCACCACAGGTTGTTCGATATGGTTCCTCTGACGACGGTGAAGAAAGCGAATCCGATCAGGACTATCGCTGTTGCGAGGGCTGTCAGTGATCCGCCGTTGATTCCGATGCGCCTCCCCGTCTGCCTGCCAGAGACGACCGCGACAACGGCACCGATGATGAGGACGATGACTCCGGCGATGAAGAGGCGGCTGGTGAAGAGATCCGACCAGTGCGAGAGGTTGATGATGGTGGGGTCCTTGACGATGTCAACGTAGTTCTGGAGACCTGTCCATGTGAGTTCCCTCGGTGGTCCTGTGAGGAGCGATAGCCACATCGTGCGGATGAGCGGTATGACCAGTGTCATGAGGATGAAGCCGAGGGCAGGCACGAGGAAGATGTACTTGCGTGATCCGAGAGCGATGTCTGCCTTCATGACGTGGTCGGGGAGCGGGAACGATCCGATCCACGCCCCGAATCCGGCGCCGACGATGGTTCCGGCAAGCATCGCCCAGGTCTGGGTCCCCGATCCGAGCGCCGGATAGAGGAACGAACCGAAAAGCCACCCGATCGACCCCCACAGCAGGAGTGGCCGCAGAATGCTCGTCCGCCTGCCGCGCAGCGCCCAGATCCCCAGGCCGATGGCAAGGAACAGGGCAAGGAAAACGGCGATATCGGCAGGATGGACACTCGGTCGGACAGACTGCCTGAGGAAGGCGCCGCCAAGACCCCCGAGGATGGCTCCGGCAACGGCGCCGATGACGAGGTGTGCTTGCTGGCTCGATATGCGCGAGAGGGTGAATCCGGTTGCTGCGCCGATCAGCGCCGCGATGAGTGTGATGACAGCTGGCTTGTCGATCAGGCGGTTGCCCCAGAGGAGTCCGAAGATAGCGAGGGCGCTCGTCCCGCCGATCAACGTGGAGAACACGGACCACCGGCGTGGTGCGAGGTCGAAGAGCTTGTTCGCTCCGATGAAGATGATGCCACTGCCGACGATCGCCCCGACGATGCCGATCAAGGTCGTGATGAGCCTGTCCACGATGGGTCTCCGTTGTGGCGTCCGTTGCTTCCAAGCTAGCAGAAACCGGTTCCATGACAGAAGGGCCCCGAACCGTGTGGTTCAGGGCCCTTCTGTTCGGTTGTGGTGTCGGCTACTCGCTCGGCCACGAAGCGTCGATGGCAGCTGTTGCCTCGTCGACGGTCTTGTCGCCGTTTACCGCGCTGGTGCCTTCTGTCCAGAAGGTCCCTGCGCCGACGGCTGCCGGCATCAGGTCAGACCCATCGAAACGAAGGACAGCAGCATCGAGCATGATGTCGATGAACGACTGTTCGATGGGCTGGTAGACGGACATGTCCTGCTGGCTGTTCGCAGACAGGAACCCGGAGAGTCCTCCGCCCTTGGCTTCGGTCTGTGCGACCTGGCGTGCTTCCGCATAGTCGGATGACGCGAAGTAGTCCATGACAGCCCACACCTCGGGTGCGTCACGGAATGCGGCGGCGAGTGTGCCACCACCAAGAACCGGCTTGTCCGTCGTGTTCGCTCCTGGGAAGTAGAACACATCGATGCCATCAGGCCCCGTCACGGTTCCCTCAGGAAGGAACGCAGAGAAGAAGGATGCCTGACGATGCATCATGCAGTCACCATCGACGAGCGGCTGGCCGTTGTCGCCGAACGGTGTTGCTGCGATGGAGCCGCCTGCGGCATACACAGCACCCGGCTTGTTCCACTGGTCGAGGATCTCCTGCCAGACCGCCTTGATACGGTCGTCGGAGAACTTGACATCGCCCGCGACCCACTGGTCGTAGACATCGGGGCCAAGGTCGCGCCGGACCAGGTCTTCGACCCAGTCGGTGAAGACCCACCCCGGCGCAGGGCCCGCCTCG
>CAYLIR010000066.1:0-8312 GCA_964383515.1 uncultured Acidimicrobiaceae bacterium | reverse complement strand
ATGAATCTCACCATGAAGGCATCGTACCGGTGGGGTGCGACAGAAAGGCATGCACCACCGACAGCTGCTGTCTACAGGCCACGAGAGCTAGGCACAGACGGTGGCGTTCTATATCGATTCGATATAGAATGATGTATCGAACCGATATAGACGGAGCTTTCTCGTGCTCGATTTCGCGATCCTTGGACTCTTGATGGAGCGTGCCCGCCACGGGTACGAGCTCAAGCGCGCCTTGGGCGAACTCGGGTTCTGGAAGGTCTCGTTCGGGTCCTTGTACCCTGCTCTGCGCCGCCTTGAGAAACGGGGAGCGATCGAGGCAATCGGGGGAACCGGGCGCCGTAAGGCGTATCGGATCACCGACAACGGCCGCGAAGCCTTCGCAACGCTGCTCTCGACCGACCCGGAAGCCTCTGAGACGGATCGGGCATTCCAGATCAGGCTCGCATTCCTCAGCCACCTTCCCGCGGCTCGCAGGGTACAGGTCCTTGAAGGGCGCAGGGCGAAGCTCTCGACGCACCTCAGATCGGCGCGTGAGATCCTCATCGACGCCCGATCGAACAGCCAGAACCAGGACCGCTACCGGCTTGCTCTCATGGAGCACGCCATGGCGACAACAGAATCAGACATCGCGTGGCTCGACGGCCTTGTTGCCGCCGAGCGACGCTTTGCCTCAGCGAACTAGGAAAACACAGGAGGACGCATGTCCAAGGTACGTGTAGCGATCGCAGGACTCGGCAACTGCGCCAACTCGCTCATCCAAGGTGTCGAGTACTACAAGGACGCCGACACCGACCTCAAGGTACCCGGGCTCATGCACATCGACCTCGGCGGATACCACGTCGGTGACGTCGAGTTCGTCGCTGCCTTCGACGTCGATGCGACCAAGGTCGGCCAGGACATCTCCAAGGGCATGTGGGGCGGCCAGAACAACACGATCCAGTTCTGCGAAGTCCCCGAGCTCGGCGTCGAGGTCCTGCGCGGACCGACGTTCGACGGTATCGGCAAGTACTACTGCGGCATGATCGAAGAGTCCGCCGTCGAGCCGGTCGATGTTGTCCAGGCGCTCAAGGACGCCGAGGCGGACGTGCTCGTCTCCTATCTCCCTGTGGGTTCAGAAGAGGCGACCAAGTTCTACGCACAGGCCGCTCTCGATGCGGGTGTCGGGTTCGTCAACGCAATTCCCGTGTTCATCGCCTCTGAGCCGGAGTGGGCTCAGAAGTTCGTCGACGCCGGCCTGCCGATCATCGGGGACGACATCAAGTCCCAGGTAGGGGCGACGATCGTCCACCGACAGCTCGCCCGCCTGTTCGAGGACCGCGGCGTCCACATCGACCACACGTACCAGCTGAACTTCGGTGGGAACATGGACTTCATGAACATGTTGGAACGTGAACGCCTCGTCTCCAAGAAGATCTCCAAGACCCAGTCGGTGACGAGCCAGATCGAAGAGAAGATCAACTCCGAGAACGTCCACATCGGCCCGTCGGACCATGTACCGTGGCTGACCGACCGCAAGTGGGCCTACATCCGCCTCGAGGGTACGTCCTTCGGCGATGTTCCCCTCAACGTCGAGATGAAACTCGAGGTCTGGGATTCGCCGAACTCGGCCGGTGTCATCATCGATGCCGTCCGGTGCGCCAAGATCGCCATGGACCGCGGGCTTGCCGGGCCGCTCCTTGCCCCGTCGTCGTACTTCATGAAGTCCCCGTCGGTGCAGTACCACGACAGCGTTGCACACGACAACGTCGAGGCCTTCATCGCAGGCAACGACAACACCGTCGAGGATCTCGCCGCCTTCCTCACAGGCTGACCATGCCCGCCTAACGTGGGACAGTGCTTGACAATTGGTTGCGGTTGACGTATGGTTGCGATATGGCGCGACCCTTGAACACCATGACACCGAAAGCCGCAGCAGCGTCGATCGCCGCGACAGCCGACCCCGATTGGACGCGTCGGTTCGTCGACGAACTCGACCGGGCAGTGCGAACGAACCCGCTCGAACGCCTCATCGAACTGTGGGGGTTGTCGAACGCTGCGGCAGCTCGGGTGTTTGGCGTCTCACGCCAGGCGTTCTCCAAGTGGCTCTCGGCTGGCCCCCCCGCCGGGCGTGCCGAAGCCGTGGCCGACCTCGCCACAGCCACAGACCTGTTGGACCGCTACGTCAAGCGAGAGCGGATCCCCGCCGTCGTGCGTAGGCGGGCGCCCATGCTCGACGATCGTTCGCTCCTCGACCTCGCCACTGCCGGAGAGACCCGCCAGGTTGCAGAGGCGGTCGAGACGATGTTCGACCTTCGCCGCATCCAGCCGTGATCACACCCGTTCCGAGACGACTCCCGAACGCCAAGAAGTGGTACCGGGTGGCAGACGAGTCATGGGCCGACCCCCTCGACCCGACCTTCGCCCAACGCTATGGGGGAAGATGGAATCCACCGGACTCATATCCAACCCTGTACCTCAACGAGGACATCGAGACGGCCAGGGCCCAGATCCACCGCATGCTCGAAGGCTTCCCCGTGCACCCCGACGACCTCGACGCCGGGTACGTGCTGGTGACGGCGACACTCCCGTCGCGCCAGGTCGTCGCCGATGCCGTCACCGATGTGGGCCTCGACGGCCTCGGTCTGCCCGACACCTACCCACGAGACACCGACGGAGCTGCGATCCCGCGCTCGGTGTGTCAACCGATCGGCGTCGTCGTCAAGGAAGCCTCGCTGCGCGGTGTGCACGCCCGGTCCGCTGCCACCCCCGACGGCTCCGGCCGTGAACTCGCCTGGTTCCCCGCCAGACCATCGTCGAGGGCGACACCCATCGGGCAGCCTTTGTCGCTGAACCAGTGGTGGTAGGAGCTGTTCTCGTTGGTGATCTCCCAAGGCGCGAAAAACGCACCTACAGGACGCTTGCGAACACCTGTTCGATGTCGTACATTTGTTCGACCGGTTCGACAGGCACACATGGACACCACCCACACAGCACAGACCCGTATCGCTCAACTCGCCGACATGCTCGACGTGTACAGCTCCCGCCACAAGATCCCGCAACCGGTGCTGGAACGGGTCGACAACGCACGGCGCAACATAGAACGCGGCCGCAACCACATCCGCCACCTCGAAGACAGGATCGCCGAACTCAACAGAGAACTTCGCATCGTCGAACAGGAAGCCGACGGACGCGAACGGCTCCTCGAAGCTGTCCTTGAACAGACCCTACGTGAACTCGGCATCGAGGTCGACGCCCACTGGTCACCCACTCCCATTCTGGCGTTCCGCGCATGGAGGCTCGAGGACAACGCACTCGTAGGTATCCACACCGCATGGGACTCCCCGTCGCTCTCCGCGATATGTGCCACCACCGGCGAGAGGATCGGCGTGCCCCACTCGGACCGCAGGTGCGGCGTGCCGGGATGTGGCATCTACGCGCTCAAGTCGGTTGAGACCCTCTTCTCCACGTACCGGCTGCGTTTCGATCCGACACATGCCGTGGGCCTCGTCGCCCTCGAAGGGAAGGTCGTCGAACACGAACTCGGATATCGCGCACAGAACGCAACCGCTGTCGCCGTCGCCGCCACCACATACACCAACCAGATCACAACAGCCGACGAAGACATGCTTCGGGAACTCTTCGCTGATCCCATGCGCACGATCGCACGCCACGGGGAACCGTACGATCCGGCCGAAGCAGCCACCGTATCGATCGAGTTCCTCACCAACGAACAAGCCAGGAGGTCACCATGGACATAGGCAAGAAGCAACGCGTCATCGTCGTTGAACCCCTCAGACAACCAACCGCACCCGCCAAGACCCCCACTCCAAGGCCTGCTCCATCCCGCGAGCCGGCCCCCACTCGGCGACCATAGAGCACGGGCACGCGTCACCGTGACAAACGCGGAGCGGTACGCTAAGGATTGACGCCGCCGGGTGAACGTATCTGCGAGCGCCACAGCACAACTGCACCCAAGGGCGTTCCCTGCCGCAGGTCTCGCCCCGGGTGATCGAGAGGAAAGAAGGGCCCCCAATGACGCACGCCATCATCGAGGATCTGCTCTGGAGACATACAACCAAGAAGTACGACCCGAACAGGCGCATATCCCCCGAGGACCTCGACATCCTCTACGAGGCTCTGCGCTTGTCGGCTTCGTCGATCAACTCCCAACCATGGCGTTTCGTCGTGATCGACAGCGATGAGGCCAGAGAGCGTCTCGCGAGGACGTTCGACAACGCGTTCCAGTTCAACCGACCCCATGTGCACGACGCGTCACAGATCATCCTGTTCGCCCACAACCCGCGCTACACACGCCAGGACTATGCGGAGGTCGTCGACGACGGGATCGCAGACGGGCGAACCAAGCCGGAGGAGCGGCAAGAGGCATTCGGCGGATTCAGGTTCGCCGAGATGAACACCGACGCCGACGGGTCGACCGCGGCGTGGACGAAAGCCCAGTTGTACATCGCCCTCGGCAATGCGCTCCACACGCTTGCCAGACTGCGCATCGACGCCACACCGATGGAAGGCATCGACACCGAGCAGGTCAACGCGGAGTTCGCAGACGAACTCGGTGGCTACCGATGCGATGTGGCCCTCGCCATCGGGTACCGGGACCCAGACGGCGACTTCAATGCAACCCTGCCGAAGTCACGCAGACGCCTCGACAGCATCCTCGTCCGGGCATAGCAAGGAGCACCACCATGAAGACACTCATCGTCACCGCTGGCTACTCGCTCTTCGACGCCAAAGGCCACCTCAATGGCTATCTCGCGTATCTGACCGAAAAGCACCTCACCGAACACGGGCACGAAGTGCGCCTGTCGGACACGACCAAGGAATGGGATCTCGACCGAGAGTTGGCGAAGCTGCTGTGGGCAGAGACCATCGTCTACATCCTGCCCATCATGTGGTTCAACCTGCCCGCACCGCTCGTCGAGTGGCTCGACAAAGTGCTGGTGTACAAGAAGACGTTCATCATCACCGAGGACTACGGCGAGGGTGGGCAGGTCCCTGCCGACAGGTTCATGATCGTGGCGACCTCCAACATGAAGAAGAGCGACCTCGGCAAAGGGGTCGTGCTCAAGGATGCTGCACATATCGACGATGTGCTCCAGCCGTTGATCATGACCAACCGCTACCTGAGCATCCGCGACCAGATCCCGACGTTCCACGCCGACAACGTGATCGCTGGAGACACCACCTGGATCGAACCCGCCTACCGCCGCCACCTCGAAACACACCTCCCATAGGACTCCGGCGTAGCCGCGGCGCGTGTATGCACCCGATCTACGCGAAACACCTACAGGTTGGCGCGAAGGTAGGCGATGTCCGCCTTCTGGCCTTCGGAGCCGCCGGGCGTTTCGACGATGATGGGGGCGCTGGCTTCCCGGATCATGCCGAGAAGCAGGTCCGGGGGGATCAGGCCCTCGCCGAAGTTGGCGTGGCGGTCTCGGTGTGAACCGAACTCATCGCGGGAGTCGTTGCCGTGGACGAGGGCGATGTCCTGGCCGGTCAGGCCCACAACGACGTCTACAGCGGTCTCGAGATCGGCGCCTGCAGCCCAGGTGTGGCACGTGTCGAGGCAGACACCGACGTTGTAGCCGCCGATCGCCTCCCACAGAGGCCCGTAGTTGTTGAGATCCTGCATCACCGTGTTGCCCCTGCCTGCGGTGTTCTCCACCAGCACGGGCACGACGACGTCGAAGGAATCCATCGCCTTGCGCCAACGTTCGAAGCCGGCTTCGACACCTTCGTCCTTCCCGACGCTCCCACCGTGGACGACGACACCTTTCGCACCGATCGTCGCTGCAGCAGCCACCGTCTGGGCCACCATCTTGCGTGACGGGATGCGCACCCTGTTGTTCGGTGATGCAAGGTTGACCAGATACGGGGCGTGCACGTAGAAATCGATGTCCGAGGCGATCAGCTCCTCACAGTCGCCACGCGGGATCGGTGGCTTCCACTGCTGCGGATTGGACATGAAGATCTGGACCGCGTCAGCTCCTCTGGCCGTCGCTTCCCCGAGTGGATCCTTTGGTGGGACATGTGAGCCGATGATCATGTCGTGTCGCTCCCCTCGAGGTCGCTCGCCGTAACACCCGGGTCGTCATGTGACGGTGCGGCCACCGTTGTCTCCCACACGAGCAACGGCTGCCCCATCGCCTCGATCTCCCTGACACGGCGGTGGTACTCGAGTGCTCCTCTGGCGGCGATGGCGACCTCGACGACGGGCTCGGACCAGTCGTGGGCATCGACGCGCAGATAGGGGCCTTCCCAGTCCGCGAGGACAGGTTCCGCAGGGAGCCCTTCTCGGGAGTTCACCTCGACGATCAGCTCGGTGCGTTCCCCGCCGTCGTGGGCATCGACGGTGACGCCGCTGCGTATCGATTCGATCTGCTCCCACGGCACCACGACCTCATCGTCGTCGGTGCCGATCGCCAGGAAGACGCCCTCCTCGCGGATCTCGACCAGCGGCTTGCGGCGTCCGAGCTCGATCACCGTCCCAGCGAAGAGCAACGTCCCGGCGCCAAGGAGCCCGGCACCCCAGACGATGTCTCCTCGCTGTTGCGCTTGGCCCCGCGTGGTCAGCGCGCCTTCGTTGACGTCGGGTGGTGTCGAGACCCAATGCGTGAACATCACGTCGATGGCTGCGACCATCAGGAACAGGCCGACGATCCCGAGCACGAACAGGCGGAACGGCGCTCGATACGCCCGCATCAGTCGGTGATCCCGAAGTCTGCCGGAGTGGTGAGTGCCAGGTAGTCGATACTGCGATGGTGCATCGCGAGCGCCGCTGCACCGTTGGAACGATCGACCAGGGCGATAGCGAGCACCACGATGACGAAGTGGTCCTGCAGGACATCGACTGCTTCGCTCAGCGCGCCGCCGGTCGTGGTGGTGTCCTCCAGGACAACGACTCTTGCCCCTGGGCCAACCGGCCCGACGAGCCTTCCCTCGGTGCCGTGGTCTTTCTCCTCCTTGCGGATCGAGAAAGCGGTGATCTCCCGCCCCGCCTCGTCTGCGATGATGGCTGTCGCGAGAGCGATCGGGTCTGCACCCATCGTCATGCCGCCGACTGCGTGGATGCCTTCGGGAACATGCTCGAGGACAGCCGCCCCGACGATGCGGGCGCCGTCACCAGAGAACGTGGTCTGGCGAGCATCCATGTACCAGTCGGAACGCTCCCCCGAGCGCAACAGGAACGGCCCATCGGTGCGCACAGAGTATGCCACGAGATGGTCGATGAGGGCCTGGGTGTTCGGGGATCGGGTCACGGTGTCTCTCGGTCGCGTTCAGACAACGGTAGCTCCCAAGCTCCCGTATCCGAACACGAACGCGGCCATCGACACCTGGTCCAGCGGTCCAGCGACCGGAGTCTGGTTGAATGGTTGGATGGAACTTGCAGATTTCGTGCGCCAACTGCCCAAAGCCGAACTTCACGTCCACATCGAAGGAACCCTCGAACCCGACATGATGTTCGCGTTCGCACGCCGCAACGGTATCGACCTGCCCTACGCCACGGCCGATGAGGTCAGGGCCGCATACGAGTTCACGAGCTTGCAGTCCTTCCTTGACATCTACTACCAAGGCGCTTCGGTCCTTGTGACGGAACAGGACTTCTACGACCTGATGGCCGCCTACCTCACACGGGCACACGCGGACGGTGTCACGATCGCTGAGATCTTCTTCGATCCCCAGACGCACACCGCCCGCGGCATCGGATTCGACGTGTTCATGCCCGGGTTCAGGCGCGCCATCGAAGATGCCGCAGAACGCGACGGTATCTCCGCCGGGCTGATCATGTGCTTCCTGCGCCATCTCCCACCCGAGGATGCGATCGATACGATGCGTCTCGCCGAGCCGTATCTCGATCAGTTGATCGGCGTCGGCCTTGACTCGTCCGAGGTCGGCAATCCGCCTGAGTGGTTCCTCGATGCCTTCCAGATGGCCGCAGACGCGGGGCTGCACAGGGTCGCCCACGCCGGTGAGGAGGGACCGCCCAGCTACATCATGAGCGCTATCAGCGCACTGGAGGTCGAGCGCATCGACCACGGAGTTCGCTGCGAGGAAGACCCCGCAGTCGTCACGGAGCTTGTGCGCACCCAGATCCCACTGACGATGTGCCCGCTGTCGAACGTGAAGCTCCGCGTCTTCGACACGATGCGGGATCACAATCTCAAGCGCCTCCTCGACACCGGCATCAAGGTGACCGTCAACTCCGACGATCCCGCTTACTTCGGCGGCTACGCACTCGACAACTACCTGGCGGTGGCCGAGGCCCTCGATCTCTCCCGCGACGATCTCACCACCCTCGCCCGCAACTCCCTCGA
>CAYLIR010000065.1:0-8374 GCA_964383515.1 uncultured Acidimicrobiaceae bacterium | reverse complement strand
CCGACCCGCACCGGCACCGACTACACCGTGCTGGAGCTTCGCATCAAGGTCATGGAAGCGATGAAGGAGCTCGACATGGATCCTTCGTTCGCCAATCGCTACCTCAACGAAGGCTTCTCCGGGGGCGAACGAAAGCGCAACGAGATCCTCCAGATGGCCGTTCTCGAACCCGAATTCGCTGTCCTCGACGAGACAGACTCCGGGCTCGACATCGATGCGCTCCGGATCGTTGCTGAGGGCGTCGAGCGCCTCCGCACCGACGATCGCGGGTTCCTCATCATCACCCACTACCAACGTATGCTCGACTACATCACGCCAGATGTCGTGCATGTGTTTCTCGATGGCAAGATCGTTCAATCGGGCGATGCCTCCCTCGCCGATATGATCGAAGACACTGGCTACGACACGTACCGGGAACATGCGGAAGCGCGATGACCACGCTGGAGCGCTATCGCTCTGACTTCCCCATCCTGGCGCGCGAGGTCAATGGGCACCCACTCGTCTATCTCGACTCCGCGGCAACGACACAGAAACCCGTTGCTGTGCTCGATGCCATGGACGCCTACTACCGGACAGTGAACGCGAACGTCCACCGTGGCGCACACACGCTTGCTGCTGAGGCGACAGCGATGTACGAGTCGGCGCGGGCGAAGGTCGCTGCTTTCATTGGGGCGGAGCCGCACGAGACCGTTTTCACGCGGGGCACAACGACGGCGATCAACCACATCGCCTACGGATGGGGGCTCAATCATCTCACCTCCGGTGACAGGATCCTGCTCACCGTCGCCGAGCATCATGCCAACATCGTGCCGTGGCAGATCGTCGCGCGTCACACCGGCGCCGAGCTCGTGTACCTGGAGTTGTCCGAGGACTACACAGTCGACATCGACAACCTCGACAGCGTGCTCGACTCACGCGTCAAGATCGTCACCTTCTCCGGAATGTCGAACGTGACAGGGGCGCTTGGCCCCATCGACGAGCTCGCTGCTGCCGCCCGGTCTGTCGGTGCGCTGACCGTCCTGGACGCCGCGCAGCTTGTCCCCCACAACCACGTCGACGTGACGGCGGTCGACGTGGACTTCGTGGCGTTCTCAGCCCACAAGATGCTCGGACCGACCGGCATCGGTGCATTGTGGGGTCGGCAGGAACGACTTGAGGAGATGGAACCAACCGAAGGTGGCGGCGAGATGATCAACACGGTCGAACGCCACGAATCGACATGGGCACCGATACCGCACAAGTTCGAGGCTGGTACCCCACCGATCGCTGAGGCGGTCGGGTTCGGTGCAGCGGTGGACTATCTCGCCGATGTTGGCATGGACCGCATCGCAGCCCATGAGCAACGGATCACGAAGTACGCCCTCGACAGGCTCGCTGAGATCCCAGACCTCACCATCTACGGTCCCAACGACGTTGCGCTGCGCGGTGCAGCAGTGAGCTTCGAACTCGGGGACATCCACCCCCACGACATCGCGACGATCCTCGACCAGGACGGTATCGCGATACGTGCAGGCCACCACTGTGCCCGCCCACTGATGCGGTATCTCGGAGTACCGGCCACAGCACGCGCATCCTTCTACCTCTACAACGTCGAGAGCGAGATCGACGCGCTTGTGGACGGGTTGATGCAGGCCAGGAAGATCTTCGGCCTATGACCCGGCGCCGGTAACCTTCAACGGATCGAGAACAGGGACGACGTACCATGACACAGCTCGACGAGCTCTACCGAGAGGTCATCTTGGACCACTACCGCAACCCTCGCAGGCGGGGTGCGCTCCACGGTGACCATATCCACGCCGAGGGCGTCAACCCCTCATGCGGAGACGAATTCGCCCTCGACATCGAGATACGCGACGGGGTCGTCGTCGACGCCGCGATGCAGGGCCAGGGATGTTCGATATCGCAAGCTTCCGGATCGATGATGATGGACACCATCGTCGGGCGGTCGATCGAGGACATCGCAGAACTCACCCGGATGTTCAAGATGATGATGTCCATCGAGGAAGGCGACAACCCTGTCGACGCCGATCGGCCAGGCTCCGTGCTCGGTGACCTCGAAGCGCTCCAGGGCGTGCGGAAGTTCCCCGTGCGCATCAAGTGTGCCGATCTCGCGTGGACGACCCTTACCGACGCACTCGATCAGGCGGCACAGGCGTCGTGAGGAACTACGATCCCACAACCGCGCTGATCGTTGTAGACGTCCAGAACGATTTCGCCGATCCAGACGGCTCGCTATTCGTATCCGGAGCACCGCGTGTGCTCGGATTCATCAACGACGAGATCCGCTCCGCCCGTGCAGGCAAGGCACCGATCGTCCGCACGCAAGATTGGCATCCTGAATCGACGCCGCACTTCGCCAAGGACGGCGGCATCTGGCCTGTCCACTGTGTTGCGAACACCTGGGGCGCTGCGTTCCATCGCGACCTGATCGAACTCGGGACGATCGTCCGCAAGGGCGTCGGGGGTGAGGATGGCTACTCGGGATTCTCCGTTCGCGACCCCGAAACTGGCGAGGTCACGCCGACCGGCCTCGATTCATTGTTGCGAGATGCTGGTGTCACCGATGTCGTTGTCGTCGGACTGGCCACTGACTACTGCGTCAACGCGACCGCACTCGATGCGGTGGAGTACGGGTTCGGGTGCACGGTCCTCGCTGACGGGATCGCCGCGGTCAATCTCGCCCCAGGCGACGAAGCGCGCGCGTGCGCAGCGATGACCCTCGCTGGCGTTGTCATCGAATAGCCGGTCACTCCCTGGCGCGAGCGACAAGATCCTTCTGGATCTCTTTGACCTGCTCGGTCACCGACACGTGGTAGATGTGAGGGTTGATGAGCCTGCGAACACCCGCATCGAGACGCCCCAGATCCGCGAGGCGCCGCGACCGGAGCGTCTGGAGATCGGGATCCCCATCGGTTCGCTGCCCATCGGCATGCACAACCTCCAGCAGGCGTTCGACCTCGACGGTTTCGGAGGCATCGAGCAGGCGCGTCACCCCTGCGCGGTGAGGATGGTAGATGCGGAACGACTCGCCTGCGGTGATGGGCTCTCCCCCACCGCCGACAACATCGGCGGTCGCGTACCCGCGCGAGTCGTAGACACGCCATAGGTCTTTGTCCCCGGGTATCGGCATCTTCTCGGGTGTTTCCGACAACTTCATGGCGGGAGCCCACTCGCCATGCTCCTCGATACCAACCAGTTTGTAGACACCACCGAGCGCTGGATAGCCATGTGAGGACACCAGCCGTGTCCCAACGCCATACACCAGCCGTTCGGTGACGGCCGTATGGTCGAGACCGTATGCACCAGCCTCTTCCCGGATCTGTTCGCGGATCTGCCACATCGCCATCTCGTCGAGGTCTGAGGAAAGGACGATCGCTACGTCGGTGAAGCCCGCATCGTCGAGCATGCGCGCCGAACGCACGGCAAGGTGGGCAAGATCACCAGAATCCAGTCGGATCCCCACGGGTCGATGGCCGCTGTCGCGTAGCTCCTCGAACACGGTGATCGCGTTCGGGATGCCGCTACCGAGCGTATCGATCGTGTCGACAAGGAGAACACACTCGTCCGGGTACAGATCCGCGTATGCGCGGAACGCCGCGAGTTCGCCGTCGCCGATCGCCATGAACAGTTGCACCATCGAGTGCGCATGCGTTCCCTGCGGGTCGACGCCGAGCGCCACAGAGGCACCGACATTGGAGCTCGCGTTCGCACCACCGATCAGGGCCGCCCTCGTACCAGCGTTCGTTCCCGAATCGGGGCCACGGCGCATCCCGAACTCCAGGACGGCTCCGCCATGGGCCTGTTCGGCGACTCGCGATGCCTTCGTTGCGATCAGGGTCTGGTAGTTGAGGTGGTTGAGCAAGGATGTCTCGACGATCTGAGCCATGGCAAGGGGGCCTTCGACGACCACGATCGGCTCGTTGGCGTGCACGACCCTGCCTTCGGGAATCGCTCTGATCGTGAGCGCAGCGAAGCTCTCCGCATCAGCGAGGTAGTCGAGGAACCCGTCGTCGAAACGGCGTCGCCCCGTCGATGTCACCTGGCCGCGCAGCACGTCAAGGTCGCGGGTCGTCACACGTGTTTGATCGATCCAATCGAGCAGCCAGCCAAGGCCAGCCGTGATGGCATAGCCAGCCTTGTGCTCGCCGTAGTCCGGGTACCTGCGGAAGAAGTGGTCGAACTGGGCAGGGCGATCGGCCATACCGATCTGCCAGTACAGCTGTGCCATCGTGAGCTGATACTGGTCGGTAAACAGGAACCCTTCAACGAGGTCGCGCCGATCGATCATCCAGACAGCCTACTTGCCGTCTGGCGTCCGATTCCGCAACACACTGCAGTTCCAGACGTCAACGTTGTCGAAACGTTCAGCCAACAATGCCGCCTTCGGTCATCGGGCGGAGATCGAGCGCCTTGTTGAGCTCATCTTCGGGCAGTACCCCGAGTTCGAGCGCAACCTCGCGCACACCGCGTCCCTCGGCGAACGCTTTCTTGGCCACCTCGGCTGACTTGTCGTACCCTATCACCGGGACGAGTGCCGTGATGATGATCACGTTCTGTTCAAGGAGGTGCCTGGCGCGCTCTTCGTTCGCTTCGATGCCGTCGACCATCTTCTCGCGCATGACGTTCGCAGCGTTGGCGAGGAGATCGATCGACTCCAGCAGGTTGTGGGCGATGAGCGGCATCATGACGTTGAGCTCGAAGTTGCCGTTCGCTCCTCCCCACGTGATCGCTGTGTCGTTGCCGATGACCTGGCTCGATACCTGCATCATCATCTCTGCGATGACCGGGTTCACCTTGCCGGGCATGATCGAACTTCCTGGCTGGAGAGAAGGCAGCGTGATCTCTGCGATGGCGGTACGGGGACCGCTCGAAAGCCAACGCAGATCGTTCGCGATCTTGAACAGAGAGACGGCAACGGTCTTGAGCGCACCTGATGCACTGACGGCGGCATCCTTGGCAGCTTGGGCCTCGAAATGGTTCGGCGCCTCAACGAAGTTGAATCCGGAACGACGGGCCATCTCGGCGATGGTCGCTTCGGGAAACCCTGCCGGTGCGTTGATGCCTGTGCCGACAGCGGTGCCGCCAAGGGCGAGCTCAAGCAGTTCGGGAAGCACCTTCCGGATCCGCTCGGCACCGTTGGCAACTTGGACCGCGTAGCCACCGAACTCTTGACCCAGACGGACAGGGGTCGCGTCCATGAGATGCGTACGACCAGACTTGAGGATGTCATCGAACTCGACCGCTTTCTCTGCAAACGAAGCAGCGAGCGCATCGAGGGCCGGGAGCAGGTTCTGCTCGATCCCGGCGACGGCGGCAACGTGGATCGCCGTGGGAATCGTGTCGTTCGACGACTGGCCTGCGTTCACGTGGTCGTTCGGGTGGACAACCTTCGATCCCAACTCGGCTCCAAGGATCTCCGACGCCCTGTTCGCGATCACTTCGTTGGCGTTCATGTTCGTCGAAGTGCCCGAACCCGTCTGGAAGATGTCGAGGACGAAATGCTCGTCGAGGTCGCCCTCCATCACTTCCTCTGCCGCCTTGACGATGGCCTCCGCCTTGCGCGAATCGAGATGCCCCATCGCGCTGTTGGCGACGGCTGCGGATGCCTTGATGAGGCCGAGCGCCCAGATGAACGTCCTACCGAAGCGCAGATTCGAGATGGGGAAGTTGTCGACAGCCCGCTGCGTCGATGCTCCGTAGTACGCTCCCTCCGGTACAGGTACGTCCCCCATGGAATCACGTTCGATGCGCATGTGCCATCTCCTCAGTTCGTCGATTCACGCTGCATCGCCAAGAATAGTGACCCTACGACTGAGCGATTCCTCCGATCGGGACAGTCCCATTCTGTAGGCTGGAGACGCCGCATGCGATGTGTGCAACCCGGGATACGCGGCCTCACCGTGCAATGGCAACGGCTTGGGAGAATATGGAGCCGACGTCGCCTTCGATGCGGAGGGTGACCGATGCGAGGTCGTCGTGCTCCGTTGCACCCTGGTTGACGATCACGTACGGCACGCCCCGTCGCACCGCCTGGAGCGGGATCTCCGAAGCAGGGTACACCGAGAGCGTGGTGCCCATCGCGATCACCAGATCACATGCATCTGCAGCCTGTATCGCTCGATACATCGTCATCGGATCGAGTTGCTGGCCGAAGCTGATCGTCGCGGGTTTGAGCAGACCACCACAGGCACACCGTGGAGGCACCCGAGAGGCGGTGAAAGCTTCAAGGTGCGGCACGATCGGGGATCGGTCGCCACAATCGAGGCACACTGCCTCACGCCCTGTGCCGTGAACCTCGACCACCTGGGCAGGCGACAGGCCAGCCATCGTGTGCAGCCCATCGATGTTCTGCGTGACGACCGCCTCAAGCTTGCCGGCGTCTGCAAGGGCGACACACGCCTTGTGCACACTCCCCGGCTGTGCTACCTCGATCGTCTCGGCCGCGGCGACCTTCTGGTCCCAGTACAAGATGCGGTCATCCTCAGAGGCAAGGAAGTCCTGAAACATGACAGGCCGCTGCGTGTTCCACACCCCCTGTGGCCCCCGGAAATCAGGGATACCCGTCTCTGTAGACACACCGGCACCGGTCACGACGAGGATCGCGTCAGCACCGGTGATGAGGCTGGCAAGCTGTTCGACGTGACGTGCCGTCACAGCGGTTCTCCTGAACCCATACCAGGGATCGTAGGTTCCTCTGTGACGGAATCGTCGACCTCGGAAGGCCGAGCGCCATCCTGCCACTCCCGGAACCGCTCTGCTGCGTCACGGCCAGCTGCCTCTATCGCAACGGCGATGAAACGGTGGTCGTCAGGGTCATCGGCACGGTGGGCACGCACGGACACGACCTCACCGATCAACTCCCGTGCGATCGCCGCGGCATCGAGTGACGTATCGACAGGAAGCAACCGGGATCGACCAAGCTCATCACGGAACCGGAATCGCCGCGTTGCGAGGTTGACGCCGTACATCCATCCAACGAACGACAAGCTGGTGCGTGGCCCATGTCGCGGCTTGCGCGGGATCGACCGCGGTTCGAAATCGATCGCTATCTCTGTTTCTCCAACGACCGCGATGACCCCAACACGGTCGTGGCCAGCGACTGCTTTGATGAATCGAACAACGGAGCGGGTCGCTGGCCCACCGATGTCGGGCTCGGGATCTCCCCCCTCGATGAACGTGCCGACAGAGGCTACGAAGAGTTCCACGGCCTGCACACCGGCATCGCCTCTCGGGAATTCGATGGGGAACTGCTCCATGTCGTGAGGCGCCTCGAACACCAATGTAGAGCGCTCCGCGCCTGCCGCTACTGGTTCCAGCGCAGAGAGCTCCTTGAGGAACGCCGGGCTGCGCCCTCCGCCCTTGCGGTCATTGAGCGCTCGCGCGATGCGCAGGACACCCTGCTGGACGCTGGCCTGGATAGTCTTGAGTTCAGCTTCGGGTACAGCACCACCCGTCCCTGCATCCATCCTGATCGTCAGCGTTGCCCGCGGCGCCCGTGAGATGTGCACACTCCTCTCAACGACCCCACCAGCCTACTCATGGTCGACACCACCGGTGAGAGGCTGCGCAGGGGGCGACCATCGTATGTAGGCCGATAGAGGCGCCTACTCCTTGAGCGCTCCCGTCATCATGCCCCTCAAGAAGAACCGACCAAGGAAGATGTAGATCAACAGCGTCGGGAGTGCAGCGAGGAATGAACCTGCCATCTGGATGTTCCATGCGATGATCTGGCTGCCAGCCATGTTGTTGAGTGCGACCGTGACCGGCCAATTGTCCTGGTTCGTCAGCAGCACGGCGAAGAGGAAGTCGTTCCATGCTGCAGTGAACTGCCAGATGTAGACGACGACGAACGCTGGGATCGACAACGGCAGCAGGATCCGTGCGTAGACCTGCCAGATGCCAGCACCGTCGACCCGCGCAGCCTCAACAAGCGTGTCGGGGATCGCTGCGAAGTAGTTGCGGAAGATGAGGGTCGTGATAGGGATGCCATATATGACGTGCACGACGACAAGCCCCCAACTGCTCCCTGCAAGCCCCACCCAGGACATGACCTGGACAAGTGGGATGAGCACCGCCTGATATGGGATGAACATCCCGAACAGGAGCAGGGGGAACACGATGTCTGCGCCCTTGAACTTCCACTTGGACAGCACATACCCATTGACAGAACCCAGTATCGAAGAGATCGTTGCAGCGGGAATCACGATCTTGAGGGAGTTGATGACGTTGGGCTTCAGTATCTCCCATGCAGCTCGGAAATTGTCGAGTGACAGGGACGTCGGAAGATGCCACATCGTTGCGAGGCTCACCTCGTCGAAGCTCTTGAAGCTCGTGTTGATCATCACGAACATCGGCAGAAGATAGAACAGGGCCA
>CAYLIR010000064.1:0-8478 GCA_964383515.1 uncultured Acidimicrobiaceae bacterium | reverse complement strand
GACACATACGACGACCGCCGTTTCCGCGATCTTCCTGCGGTACTGTCACCGGGTGATCTCGTCGTCGTGAACACGACACGGGTGCGTGCGGCGCGCCTCGTTGGAAAGCGGCAACCCGGCGGTGGGCGCACGGAGATACTCTTGACCCAGAGGATCGATCCGGCACGATGGCGTGCGCTCGTCCGACCAGCATCCAAGCTCCACCTTGGGTCACAGATCGTGTGTGCCGGGCTCGATGTGACCTTGGTCACCGAACCCGCCGGCGGCGTGGCCACCGTGACGCTCGCGGCTGATGTCGATGTCGAGACAGCGATCGCGGCCGCAGGTGAGACACCGCTGCCGCCCTACTTCAAGGGCGTGCTACCAGATCCGGAGCGGTACCAAACCGTATTCGCTGACCGGGTCGGTTCTTCGGCAGCTCCCACAGCCGCTCTGCATTTCACGCCAGGGGTCGTCGACGCACTCGGGCGCAGAGGCGTCGAGATGGCCTCGGTCGAACTCGAAGTGGGTCTCGACACCTTCCGACCCATGCGCGAAGGTCGGGTCGAAGATCACGAGATCCACTCCGAGCGCATTCATGTGCCCACCGAGACCGTGGAGGCCGTTGCGGCGGCTCGACGGTGCGGCTCGAGGGTCGTCGCTGTGGGAACGACGGTGGTGCGCACGCTCGAGTCAGCTGCCGTGGGAGACGGCAAGATCGTTGCTACGGATGGCCGTACAAGCCTCTTTGTCACCCCCGGCTATGTGCCGCGTGTCGTGGATGCCGTGATAACCAACTTCCACGCACCCCGCACGACACTCCTTGTCCTGCTTGCAGCTTTGATGGGGGACCGGTGGCGAGAAGCGTACGAGCATGCACTCGAGCGAGGCTATCGGTTCCTCTCGTTCGGGGATGCCATGTACTTCGAGACGGGCCGATGAACCCTCCCGTCTCGTTCCGCACCGTCACCACCGACGGGAACGCCCGTACCGGGACGATGTCGACACCCCACGGCAGCGTTGCGACGCCGAACTTCATGGCGGTCGGAACCCGAGCCACGGTCAAGACACTCGACACCGAAGACATGGACCGACTCGGCGCGCAGATCCTCCTGGCGAACACCTACCACCTGATGCTGCGCCCCGGTGCGGACATCGTCGCAGAACTTGGAGGGCTCCACGGGTTCATGGCGTGGGACGCTCCCATCCTCACGGACTCGGGCGGATACCAGGTGCTCTCGCTCGAACCGAAGATCAGCGAGGATCGGCTCGTCTTCCGCTCCACATACGACGGATCCCAGGTCGATCTCACCCCAGAGCGTTCTGTTGCGATACAAGAGGAGCTTGGGGCGGACATCGCCATGGCGCTCGACGTGCCCGTCAACCTGCCCGCTTCCCGTGACGTGGCCGAACGTGCCATGTACCAGACGCTGCGATGGGCAGAGCGCTCGAAGGACGCCAAGACCCGAGCGGATCGTGCATTGTTCGGCATTGTCCAAGGAGGCGCTGATCGGGAACTCAGGGCGATCTCTGCGCGAGAAACAGCGAGCATAGGCTTCCCTGGCTTCGGCATCGGCGGCCTCGCCGTCGGTGAAACAGCGCAGGAACGGAAGCTCGCGATCGCAGCCACCGTGCCCGAGTTGCCCGAATCGGGGGTGCGGTACGTGATGGGACTCGGTGATACGGAGGGGATGCTCGATGCTGTTGCCCTCGGTGTTGATCTGTTCGATTGCGTCATCCCGACGCGCGTGGCCCGCCATGGGAAAGTGCTCGCGCGTACCGGGGACTACTCCATCCGACGCACGGACTTCACCCATGACACATCGCCGTTGGAAGCGGGCTGTGACTGCATCACCTGCAGACGCTATTCGAGGGCGTATCTCCGTCATCTCCGGCTCACGAAAGAGATGACTGCAGACCGGCTCCTCACCATCCACAACCTTGCATACACGTATCGCCTGATGGACGATGCGCGGCACGCGATCGAGACCGGCTCCTTCGCTGCGTTCCGCGCTGACGTCGTAGGGCGCAGGAGGCAGGGAGTTGGCTCCATTGGGCACTAGCATCTCCACGTTCCACACGGTGCATCGTTCGCCAGCCCCGGAGGCCGCCCTTGATCCCATCTCTCCAACTCATCGCAGCACCATTCGCACAAGCCGAAGGGAACGCCTCCACGCTCTCGTTTCTCCTCCCCATCCTCATCATGGGGGGATTGTTCTATGTGCTGCTCATCCTCCCGCAGCGTCGCAGACGCAAGCAGATGGAAGAGATGCGCTCACGTATCGGTCTGGGCGCGAACGTTCGCACGATCGGGGGCATCGTCGGAACCGTCGTGGGTGAAGACGAAGAGACCTTCACACTTGACGTAGGGGGCAGCACCCTGAAGATCATCAAGCGGGCGATCGCCGAACGTACAGATACGGATGATGCATGACGACGAAGAAGGCGTGGATAACGCTGATCCTGACCCTGGCGGTTGCATGGGGATCGCTCGCAACGATGCTCGCCGTTGGGTGGGCGCCCAAGCTCGGGCTCGATCTCCAAGGCGGCTTCGCCGTGACCCTGGTTGCCCCCGACGGGACCGACGAGGGAACCCTCAACACCGCGGCAGACATCATGCGCCGGCGCATCGAGAACCTCGGTGGCGTCCAGGAGCCCGAAGTGGCAGTCGTCAGCGGCACCGGCGGCGAGTCGTCGATCGTGGTGCAGCTCCCCGGCGTCGACGATCGGGAACGAGCGCTGCAGGCTGTCGGTACCACCGGAGCCCTCTCCTTTCGGGCCGTGCTCGGCGAGTATCCGCAGTCGCCCTATCTCGCGAATCCGGATCCGGAGGTCCACACAGGGGTCGACCCGACGACTGGGCTCACCAGAGAAGACGACGTCACCAAGCGTGCCTATCTCACTGACCAGGAGGAGCAACGCGTCTACGACGTAGACGGCATCGACGTCGAGACCGCCGACGGATCGATCGTCGAGTTCCCCACGGGCAAGGACATCACCGACGCAACAGCGCAGTTCTCATCGAATGGATTGGGTGGTCAGTGGGTCGTCGTACCCGAGTTCACCGCCGAAGGCGGGGAGAAGTTCCGAAAGGCGACGGGCTATCTCGCGAACTTTCCACCCGGCACGCCACAACGTCAACTGGCGATCGTCGTCGACGGTGTCGTGTTCTCGGCTCCCACCGTCGCCAATGACGTCGCGCCCAACGAGGGACTCGACCCGAACGCGGTGATCATCACCGTTGGCAACCGAGACCCCGCAGAGGACGACGCGAAGGATCTCGCAGCGATCCTTCGATACGGTGCGTTGCCGACGACATTCGAACGGGAATCGGTGTATTCCGTATCTGCGTCCCTCGGTGCAGACTCCCTCAGGGCCGGCCTCCTGGCTGGCCTCTTCGGCCTGCTTCTCGTCGCTGCGTACATGCTCGCCTACTACCGCTCGATGGGACTCATCTCCATCATCGGCCTGACAGTGTTCGGTTCGCTGCTCCTGGGCGCCTTGATCCTGCTTGGGCAGACGCAGGGCACGACCCTCACCCTCGCTGGCGTCACCGGCGTGATCGTGTCCGTCGGGATAACGTCGGACTCCTACATCGTGTACTTCGAGAGGATGAAAGAGGAGTTCCGGAACGGGCGGAGCCTTCTGTCAGCTGTCAACCACGGCTTCTCCGGTGCCTACAGGACCATACTGACCGGTGATACCGTCACGTTCCTTGGTGCGGTCCTGCTCTTCGTCCTCGCTGCCGGCCAGGTGAAAGGCTTCGCCCTCACGCTTGGCCTCGCGACGCTCATCGACGTGATCGTCGCGTACTTCTACACGAGGCCTGCCGTCTATCTCATGGCTCGTGGGCCCCTCGGCGACGGTGGCGCATTCTCGATGCGTGGAGCGATGGGGGGCGGAGCCACCGTCACAGGCAGGGAAGTGGCGGAGGTGTCGTCATGAACGTCCTCACCCGGATCTACCGCGGAGAAACGAACTTCGACTTCGTCGCGATCTCGCGTAAGACGCTCATCGTGTCTGGTGCGCTCGTGCTCGCGTCGATACTGCTCATGGTCGTCAAGCCGTTCAACCTGAGTATCGACTTCAGCGGCGGCGTCATCATCACCGTTGAGAATCAGTCAGGTGCAACCGTCGAATCCGTCCGCAACGAACTGCGTGATGTCGGCTATGGCGATGCGAGGGTACAGATCACCGGCGACGGGATCGTCCAGGTGCAAACCGAAGCCCTCGATGCCAGCGAACAGGACAAGCTCACCCAGGCTGTTGCAGACGCCGTCGGGGCAGCGGTGAACGATCTCAACGAGAAAGCAGTGGGTCCGACCTTCGGAGCTGAAGTGACCCGCAAGGCGATCCAGGCGCTCATCGTCTTCCTCGTCGTTGTTGCCCTGTTCATCGCATGGCGTTTCGAATGGAAGATGGCCGCAGCAGCACTCGCCGCCCTGTTCCACGACCTCATGATCGCCGGAGGAATCTACGCGCTGATCGGTTTCGTGGTGACCCCCGCAACGATCATCGCCGTGCTCACGATCCTTGGGTACTCCCTCTACGACACCGTTGTCGTGTTCGACAAGGTGAACGAGAACATCGATGAGCAGGATTCGAGAACGACGTACAACGCCATCGTCAACAAGTCGATGAACCAGGTGCTCATGCGCTCCATCAACACATCGCTGACGTCGCTGCTCCCTGTCGGTTCGTTGCTCCTCGTCGGATTCCTCGCGCTCGGTGCCGAGACACTCAAGGAGTTCGCTCTTGCTCTCTTCATCGGCATCGCTGTAGGAACCTACTCATCGATCTTCGTCGCCGCTCCGCTCCTTGCACGTTGGAAGACGAGGGAACCCGAATGGGCCCGGCGCGAACTCCGTGCGGCGAGACGCGCGGGTCTCATCACCGACGACGCGGCTGGGGCATCGGCTTCTTCAGCGAAGCCCTCGAAGGCGAAGCCCGCAACGAAACACGACGGCTCGACGAAGCAGCCCAAGGCCGCCGGCCCTCCCAAGGGCAAGGTGCCGTCGAACGTCGCGCGGCCTCCGAAGCAGAGGCGCAAGCGTCGGTAGGCTTGGGTGATGGAAGATGACGCGTCGCCCACATCGGAACCCATGCGGACGTTCACCGATCCTGCCGTGCGCGGCCGCACGCCTGACGAGATGTTCGCCGATATCCTCGCAACGTATCAAAGCGCGCATCCGCACGCCGTGACGACGAACCTCGTCAGAGCCTACGAAGTCGCGAAGACGCAGCACGAAGGGCAGATGCGAGCCACCGGGGATCCGTATATCGTGCATCCGCTCGCGGTCGCCGAGATCCTCGCAAACTACGGTCTCGACGAGGCGTCCCTCGCTGCTGCGTTGATGCACGACACCGTAGAGGACACGGACCTGACGCTCGCTGGTGTACGCTCCGATTTCGGCGATGAGATCGCGTTGCTGATCGATGGTGTGACGAAGCTCGACCGGATCAAGTTCTCAAGCAGGGAGCTCGCTCAAGCAGCGACCATTCGCAAGATGGCAGTTTCGATGGCCAAGGACATTCGTGTGCTGGTGATCAAACTCGCGGATCGCATGCACAACATCCGGACGCTCGGCCCGCTTCCGGTCGACAAGCAACGTCGCGTCGCAGCCGAGACACTCGATGTCTATGCACCGCTGGCGCACCGCCTCGGGATGCAGGAGATCAAGCACGAGATGGAAGAGACCTGCTTCGGGGTTCTCTACCCGGGCCCGAAAGCCGAACTCGAAGAAGCTGGTGCGCGGCGATCACCCGAACGCGAGTCGTTCATCGAGCACGTCATCGAAGACGTCTCGAAATCCCTCTCCAAGGCTGGCATCAGCGCTGAGATCTCCGGAAGACCCAAGCACCTCTACTCGATCTACCGGAAGATGCGGGCGTCTGGGCTGGCTTTCGAAGACATCCACGACCTCATCGGCATACGGATCATCGTCGAGAGCGTACGCGACTGCTACGCGGCACTCGGGCTCGTCCACACCATGTCGCCACCGATTCAGGGCAGGTTCAAGGACTACATCGCCATGCCCAAGTTCAATTTCTACCAATCGCTCCACACGACGGTCGTTGGGCCCGGCGGTAAAGCGCTTGAGGTGCAGATCCGGACCCATGAGATGCACGAACGTGCAGAGGCGGGTATCGCGGCCCACTGGCGTTACAAAGAGGACGGGGCGGCATCTGACGGTGAGCTTCCGCTGCTCCAGGATATCCAAGATCTACGCGATGACCATGAGAATCCTGCGGAGTTCCTTGAGAACCTCAAACTCGACCTCTACCAGGATGAGGTGTTCGCTCTGACACCACGCGGGGACGTCAAGACGCTCCCGATGGGAGCGACGCCTGTCGACTTCGCCTACCGCATCCATACCGATATCGGCCATAGATGCTCGGGTGCAAGGATCAACGGCCGGCTCGTCCCGCTTTCGACGAAACTCGAGAGCGGGGACATCGTTGAGATCCTCACATCCAAAGCGACCGATGCTCGCCCGAGCCGTGACTGGCTCGACTTCGTCAAGTCGTCGAAGGCCACGACAAAGATCAAGGCGTTCTTCACGAAGGAGCGCAGAGACACGGCCCTCGCCGACGGCAGGGAAGCCGTGATGAAGGCCATGCGGCGAGATTCGATCCCGTTGCACGGAACAGACGACGAGCTGCTGAAGGTTGCAGCCGACCTCGGCTTCGACGATCTCGACGGGCTCTACTTCTCCGTCGGTCAGAACCGGATCAGCCCACAGACGGTCTCCCAACGCCTTGCACGACGGCTTCGCCCCGAAGAGTCGGTGGAAGCAGTTGTTGCGGAACGTCTACCTACCCCCCACAAGCGACGTACCCGTCTCTCAGACGATGTGGTAGTCGAAGGCCTCGAAGACATGCTCGTGCGCATGGCCAAGTGCTGCGGCCCGGTTCCTGGAGACGACATCATCGGTTTCGTGACGGTTGGCCGAGGCGTGTCCGTCCACCGTGCCGACTGTTCCAACATCGGGGCCCTCGCCGAGAAGAACGAACGCATCGTGGATGTCGCCTGGGCTGGCGGCCATGCCGACACCTACTACGTGTGGATACAGGTCGAAGCGCTCGATAGAGCTCGCCTGCTGCGCGATGTGACAGCAGTTCTCTCCGACTACGGAGCCAATATCCACGCCTCGTCGTCGGTGACGGGGAGGGACCGTATCGCGTTGTTGCGGTACGAGATCGAACTCTCCGACCGTGAAGCACTCGAAGGAGTGCTCGCCCATCTCCGAACCGTCGAAGGCGTGTACGACGCCTACCGCCTCGTCGTCTAGAAAGCGATCTCCACCATGTCACTACTCATCGGTTCCCGCCCCCTGTGGTACTTCGAGACGAACACCTACGTCGTTGCACCCGAACGGGGCGGCCCGGCGGTCATCATCGACGCACCGCCGGATCCAGGCGGAGTCGCCGACCTACTCGCTGCCCACGATCTGACACCTGTGGCGGTTCTGGTCACCCACGGCCACATCGACCACGTCGGCGGTATCGACGCGGTGGCTTCCCCGACGGTCACCGCATATCTGCACCCAGACGACGTCGACATGGCGCGTCACCCACGCGAGCAGCTGCGCGCCCTGCTCGGGTCCGCAGTCGGGGACATGGCAGGAGACGTCGTCACCGCCGCCTTCACCGAGCTCGCAGATGGTGCCAAGCTCGAGTTCGCCGGTGTCTCGTTCGACGTCCTCCATACGCCGGGCCATACACCGGGCCACTGCTGCTTCCACGTTCCACAGGAAGGCATCCTGTTCTCTGGGGATCACCTGTTCGCTGGGTCGATCGGCCGTACGGACCTCCCCGGGGGCTCCTACGAGACGTTGATGGCTTCGATGGCGGGAAAGATCCTGCCGCTCCCAGCCGAAACAACCGTACTCCCAGGCCACGGGCCCACCACTACTCTTGCTGCCGAGCGCCAGCTCAACCCGTTCCTCAAGGAGTTGCTATGAGCGTCTTCCGAGCACCAAAAGGCACGACCGACGTGCTGCCGCCCGCATCGAATCTGTGGCGCACCGCTCATCGCCTGTTCGAGGAGACAGCAGAGGAATACGGGTTCGGGCTTGCCCTTACACCGCTGTTCGAAGACACCGACGTGTTCGCCAGGGGTGTGGGTGGCGATACGGACGTTGTGGAGAAGCAGATGTACACGTTTGCCGACAAGGCAAACCGCTCGTTGACGTTGCGTCCTGAAGCCACGGCGTCTGTGGTGCGCGCAGCGATCCAGGCGGGAGGCGTTCAGGGGCGTGTCAAGGTGTCGTACTGGGGTCCGATGTTCCGCTATGAACGACCGCAGAAAGGGCGCTACCGACAGTTCTACCAAGGTGGCGTCGAGTACCTCGGTTCTGCTTCCCCTGAAGCCGACATAGAAGTGATCGAGTTCGGATACCGGTATCTCCAAAAGATGAACGTGCCCGATGTGGAGGTACGCCTCAACAGCATCGGCGATGCCCCCGACAGGTCCGCGCACAGGAAAGCTCTCCAGGC
>CAYLIR010000063.1:0-8538 GCA_964383515.1 uncultured Acidimicrobiaceae bacterium | reverse complement strand
CGATCTTGACCCACCCACCGCGCATGGTCGCTTTCGTGTTGAGGAACTCAATGAGATCCTCCGGCTCCACCTGATCCCCGAACCCCGGCATATAGCCACCTTGTGGATGGATGATGCCTGTAGCGATGTACGCGTCTGGCCTGAGATCGGCATCGTGGTCGAGCGTCACGAGGGTGATGTCCGACATGCCGCCCTTGTCGAGGATCAGCAGCACACCGTGGTCGACGTGGGCCCACATGTTGCGGGCGATGTTGTGGCGCATCGTGGCCTCGTCGATGCCCCTGATGTCATCGACGGAGTTCATGGTGAGATGGGCATGAGCGTCTGCGAGCCCGGGAAGTGCCCAAAGTCCGGTGGTGTCGATCTCGGTTGTCACGTCGTCGGTGGGTTCGACGAACAGGGAACCGTCCATAGCGATGGGATAGGTGTCGCCCTGAGGCGTCCGGATGGTCAGCAACGTGGTCACGGTTGCAGATTACCTGTCCCGCGAGAGGGGCTGGCAGCGTCGTTGCCGCAGGTGCCGCACGAGGATCCAGCCGTGTGCAGGTTCGGTCAGCCCATCTGGCTCGGTGCTCGACCTTCTCAGCGCTGGCCGGAGCGAAAGCGTGACGGTTTCCAACGTGACGGGTACGCCCCCATGGCCACGGCGACCACGACGGCAACAGCAGGTATCCACCAGCGAATATGGGCGTTCCTGTCGACCAGATAGATGTACGACGTCGCGATGAGCGCAGCGACCCCGCCGGACATGCCCGCGATGACGAGCGGTACGGGCGCGTCTGTCGGGCTCCGGTCGGTGTCTGTCTCGAAACGAGCGAACGGAACCAGCAACGCAGCGGTCGTTGCGATGAGGACGACGAAGAAGATCCAACGCGTCCCCCACCACAGCACGCTCCCGGGTTCGATGCTCATCGTGATGCCGTCGAACAGGAACGTGCCGGCAGCGACGACGAGAGACAATGCGCTCAGATGCCAGACGTAGATCGTCATCATCACCATGGAGATAGCGACGACGAGCTTCCACACACGCTGGCGCAGGGCGAGTCTCTCCACGAACGGCGCAGTGGCGACGATGATGCCGATCTGGGTGAGTGCGAGGAGCATGACGGCAGCCGTAGGGGGTGTCACGTTGTCGAGCGTGGAGCCAGGGATATCGAGCATGGACACCGGGTAGATACCCGCCTGCGTGACAGCGATCAGCCCGATGAGGCCTATCGGTGCAAGCACAAGTGCCGATGCAGGCGAGACGCGCGTATCGGACGTTTCACGTGTGTACCACCAGTAGCCGAGCTGATGCACCGCTCCCCATACGAACACGAGGTTGAGCCACTCGACCCGGTCGACGCCGAATACTCTCGTGGCGATATCCACGGCGACCGCTCCTGCCACGAGTACGGCAACGCTCGCCATACCCCAACGATGCCACATGCGGTGGGTGACCGGGGCCAACCCAACCAGGATCAGGTACACGGCGAGGAACCACAGCGGGATCGTCGCGTTGAGGACACCCGAATAGAGCAGGCCGTCGTCGACCACCTGTCGCAAGATGAGGGCGAGAACGGCCCAGACGACGATCACAGGAACCGTCGGCGCGTACAGTCTCCTGAAGCGGCGAATGAGCCAACTGCTCAGGTTCACCCGTCGCTTTTCGAGCGCGGCTGCGTTGGCGAACCCACCGACGAAGAAGAAGATCGGCATCACCTGGAAGAACCAGGTCACCCAGGCTGCGTGCGGGAGCCACTCGAGCGTATTGAGAACCGTTACCGATCCATCGGGTTGTACCCACACAGATGCCGCGAGCCAGTGTCCGAACACGACGACGAACAGTGCGGCTACGCGCCATGTGTCGACGGCCCTGTTGCGGTCCGCGGGTGTGTCGGCGGCTGCGGCCTCGACGGCTGCCATGAACCGTCCTGCGCCTCGTTCTCTCCCGTCTGAGGCTCGCATCAGCGATGCGTGCCCACATACAGCGGAACCAGCAGGGCGAGCGACATGGCCGGCCCGACAGGGGCGAACACCCCGTCCGGGCTCGCGATCCGCACGGGTTGCCCCGCCATGTCGATGGTGACCGTATCCGCCATCTCCCCATTATCGCAGGCCTCCGCAGAGGAACCCCCATCCTTGCGGCTGTGGAGAGCTAGGGTTGGCCATACAGCATGTGCAAGGGAGTATGTCATGGGCGATGAAGCTGAGACCGCAGGTGAAGCAGCCGAGACCATCGAAGGCGGGGCCGCTGTAGCGCAGGACGCCGACATCGCCGCGGATGAAGTGGTCGGGGTGTTCGCGGACGATGAGGATGTGCTCGATCCCATCGTCATCGAGGAACTGGAGGTCGTCGTTGTCGAGGATCTGCGACGGGCTTGGTGGCTGCTCGCGCTGCTCGGTGTTCTCTCGGTGGGTGCCGGGATACTGCTCATCGTATGGCCAGGACCGACGATCACGACGATCGCCACCGTCATCGGACTGTTCATGATCGCCACAGGCATCGTGAAGTTCTTCGTTGCATTGGCCCATGCCTGGTCGAGTGAACGCTGGTTGATGGTGCTTTCAGCGATGGTCAGCATCGTCACGGGCACGATCATCGTAAAGAGCCCCCAGCTGACGATCGCCATCATCGTGGTGATCGCCGCCATCTTCTGGATGGTGGCTGGCATGGTCGACCTCTTCAGGGGCCTTTCGGACCGAGACCTGCCTGATCGCGCACCCCGCATCGTGCTTGGTGCTGTGACGATCCTGTTCGCACTCGTCATGCTCGCATGGCCAGCCGTCACGGTCGCCGTGTTCGCCATGATGATGGGGATCTATGTCGCCATCTTCGGGATCCTTGAGATCATGGCCGCCCTCAAGCTCAGGAAGGCGTAGCGCTCAACGTTCCATCGCGTCGAAGGAGTCGACGATGGCGTCCGTGAGCTTTCCTTTGCGCAGCCACACGAGGCTCGCGTGCCCGCCAGGCAACACCCGCAGCTCGCTTCCTGGCCAATGCTCGACGAGTTCGCGGGTCGCGGAAGCCGGTATGTAGCCGTCTGAACTCGCGCTGACGACGATCGCGTGCGCCAGGTGCGCTTTGGGCTCGAGGTCGAGCACTGACACGCCAGTGAGAGCATCGCGCAGGCGCTGCTCCTGCCCGCGGCCGCCGAGGGCCTGCCAGTCGATCCCCGAGCTGAGCACACCGTCGAGAAACACCGGCCCGGGCGAGTGGGACGCCGCCAGCGGGGCCGTCGCCACCGGAAGGTCCAGCGACGCAGACACGATCGCAGCGGTGTTGCCGCCCATCGAGTATCCCGATACACCTATGGCCGAGCCTGCCGCGTGTTCGGCTGTGAGGATCCCGCGCGCCTCGCTCACCGCAGCGTTGCCCATGACCATGAAGTCCGACACGGTGGAGATAGGCTGGCCACCGCGGGGGCTGGGGTGACGCGTCCCATAGAACGGGTTCTCAAGGATGATCGATCGCACTCCCTTGTCGGCGAGAAGCTTCGCCATGGCGACGCGGACGCGCGGGTCGTGCTCGTTCCATGCCGGCATCAGCACGACGACCCGTTCGGTCGCTGTGGATGGTGCTATGGACAGCACGTTCCCTGCCCGGGAGCGAACGGGCAGGTGTGGTGCGGGACTGTCGAACGTCCCATGCTCTACGACGTGGCCCCGGTTGGTCACAGCACGCGACAGCCAGTTGACCTCGATCGGTTCAGGTGGCAGGGTGAATGCCGCTGTCGGGTCGAGGAGCGACGCCTCACCCCACCCGTTCGAGAAGAATCGGAGACGGCGCGGCCCCATCGCAAGGGCGATGCCAGCGAGCCTGTCGATCGGGTGGATCATGCTCCCTCGGTGAAGGCAGTGACCACATGCGCGTACATTCGCCGTTTCACCACACCGAGTGTCGTCGGGTCCTTGTCCGCATGGGCGTACGCCAGTTCACGTGAGAGCGGCATCACGTTGTCGGCAGCCACGGCGTAGTTGACAACGCCCGATGCGAGCGCTTCCCCCGCCCCTATCGCCCTGCACGAGATGACGAGGTCATGTGCAACGGGTTGGGGGATCTTCGCGGTGATGAGTGCGGCCATGCCCGGTGAGAACGGGATCTCGACATCGACCGACGGGAGGCAGAAGTATCCCCTGTCGATGCGCATCACTCGGTAGTCGCAGGCAAGCGACAAGAGAGCGCCCCCGGCATAGGTATGTCCATTGAGCGCAGCAACGGTGACGTAGGGAGCGGTCACCAGACGCAGGAGCAAGGCATCGAGGTCGTCGAGGAAGCGGCGTCTTTCCGTCGTCGACATCTCCGCCACGGTGTCGAGGTCAAGGCCCGTCGACCAGTACTTGTCCTGACCGGTGACGATGAGCGCGTGTGGCGCGCGGAGAGCCTCAAGCGAGTCGAGAACGTCGTTCCACGCACCAAGGGTTGTCGGTGACAGCATGTTCTCGCCTGAGGACATCGTCAGCACGGTGACGGGCCCGTCCGTTTCGGTATGCCAATCGGTCATAGCCCCCCACGCTACCGGTACGGTGTCGGCTGACTATCGTTGGTGACCATGATCGAACTAGGAACCTCAGCAACGATCTCCTTCACGGTCGATGGAAGCGCAACGGCGATCGCGCTCGGGTCGGGTGATCTCCCTGTGCTCGGCACACCCAAGGTTGTGGCACTGGTCGAAGAGGCGGCTATCGCTGCGATAGCAGGTCGCCTCGCGGACAAGGACACAACGGTCGGCTCGCACATAGCGGTCGACCATCTTGCACCGACGCTTCTGGGTTCTGAGGTTGCGGCCACATCGACCGTGTTCGCGATCGCAGGGCCGAAGATCGAGTTCAAGGCAACGGTGACCGAGGATGGGAAGCTCGTCGCGCAGGGAACGCACACCCGTGTTGTGGTTGACAGGAAACTGTTCATGGAGCCAACGGCGGACTAGCGCGGGGCGGCGGCTGTCACCCGAGCCATTCGACCTTGCACCAGCAGCGCGTCTGGCATGCGGGGCACTGCATCCAGCGTGAGTAGTGCTTGAGCGGATTCCAGAAAGAGATCGACATGATGCGCACGACCGCCTCGATCGTCGAGATACGCGATCGCACCTTGCACGACGAACACGTTACGACGGACGTCCCCCGCTCGTGGGGTCCCACCGAGTAGAGCGCTTCGTGCCCCATCGCTCCCCTGTGGTCGATCAGCGGATCGTCGGCGAGTGGATCGTCGATCTCTATCGGTGGTGTCTCGAACAGCGCGCGCTTGCCGTGAGGATCGTCCTTGGATCGGTCCTTTGCTGCTGTCACAGCAACGCCTCGAGGTTCTCTGCGAGCTCCCTGTAGGCCTGTGCAGAACGTGACCTGCGTGCATGCTCGAGCACGGAGACGCCTTCTCCTGGCGCCTCCGCGACACGGACCGACCGCGGGATAGGGGGCTGGATGACGTCAAGCCCGTGTGTATCGACAACATCGGCGAGCACCTTCTTGCCGAGGTTGGTGCGCGAGTCGAACATCGTTGCGATCCCGCCGAGGACCCGGAGATCTTCGTTGGTGTAGCTGCGGACGTCGTCGATCGTTTCGAGGAGTTGGCCGACGCCCCGGTCGCTCAGTGTCTCGGCCTGGAACGGGATCAGCACGTAGTCGGCGGCGGTGAGCGCGTTCACCGTGAGTATCCCCAGCGACGGGCCGCAGTCGATGAGCACGATGTCATAGTTGCCCTTGATATCGGCGAGTGCACGCTTGAGGACGAACTCCCTGCCGGTCTTCGTGAGGAGGTGGATCTCGGAGCCTGCGAGGTCGATCGACGACGGGAGGATGTCTGGGCCGCCGCGCTCGAGGAGTACATCTCCTACCTTCGCTCGCCCGAGGAACACGTCATGGATCGTCAGTTCGAGGTCGTCGGGGCGCGAATCGGTTGCGTAGGTGAGGCATGCCTGAGGGTCAAGGTCGACCATGAGGACGTTCTTACCACGCTCGGTGAGCGCTTCGGCGATGGTGTGGACCGTGGTGGTCTTGGCGACCCCGCCCTTCTGGTTCGCGACAGCGATAACAGTCGTCATGGGGCTGATTCTAGGTGCGGGGCATCACCCGGTTGCTGCGAGCTGTCCGAGCGTCTCTTCCCACGCCTCGTACACGGCAAGGAACCGATGGGGCACTTCGAGCATGGGGACGTGCCCGACTCCTTTGAGGAAGGCAACCGTCCAGTCGGGGCGTTGATGGGACATCCACGTGGCTGCTTCCACATGGACGAGCTCGTCGCGGGTTCCATGGATCAACAGTGTTGGCTGGGCGAGCTTGTGGATGAGGTCTGCGAAACGCTTCTTGCGAACCACGTAGGGAGCGATGGAGTTCATCGCTTGCACGAGGGCATCCGTTGCCCACGGTTGCTCGCGGCGTAGCTCTCCGATCTCAAGTGCTGCGTCGTATACGGACGGATCGATCGTGGATACGTCCGCCGTCACGAAGTTGAGTGCTTCGCGGACGCCTGCCTTCGGTGAGATCGATCGCTTGTACGCCTCAACGATGCGCGAGCCGAGGATCGGGATGAGCGGGACCGATAGACGTGCCGTAGCTGCAGGGCTCACGGAGCGCCACGAGAACACCGGCGCAGCGGGGTCTACGAGGACGATCCGCGACACCTTGTCTGGGAACTGCTCAGCGACCAGGATGGAGATGAGGCCACCCATCGAGTTGCCGATGAGTGTTGCCGAGGTGCCGTAGTGGTCGATGACGTCGGCAACGAGCTGGGTGTTGCGTTCAACGCTCGCGTCGCCGTCGATCGGAGCTGTGTACCCGAAGCCGGAGAGGTCCGGAGCGACAACCCTGTGTGTTTCCGCGAGGTGTGGAGCTACGAGGTTCCAGTTGTATGCGGAGCCTTCGAGGCCGTGGACGAAGACGATCAGGTCGCCTGAGCCACCATGGTCGAGGACGCTGACCTTGCCACCTGCGTCGATCGTTGTGCGATGTATCGTCATCATGGAACACCTAGCCCATCGAGGGCCTGCGATGTGGCCCTGCTACCGAAAGCACGCACGTCATCGTGCTTCCTGCCCTAATCGTAGGAGCGGCGGCGCGTACTGCGTCCAGCCCTATGGAATCTGTCCGATCCATGGCGTACATTGGTATGAGGAAGGAAGAGCCCATGCGCCAGTCGTACTTCACACCGTCGGTGTTCACGTTCTTGCGGGAACTTGAGGAGAACAACAACAAGCAGTGGTGGGAGCTGAACAAGGAGAGGTACATCCGCCTCATCAGGGAACCTGCCAAGGAGTTCATCGCCGATTTCGGAGAGCGTCTCGGCGGTTTGTCCGACCATTTCGTCGCAGACACGCGAACGAACGGAGGATCGTTGATGCGTCCGTACCGCGATGTCCGTTTCAGTGCAGACAAGACGCCATACAAGACGAACATCGGCATCCAGTTCAGGCACGAGATGGGCAGAGACGTCCATGCGCCCGGGTTCTACGTCCATATCGAGCGAGGTGCCTGTTTCGCTGGCATCGGCATGTGGGCGCCCGAGGCGAAGGTGGCCTATCAGATCCGGGATGCCATCTACGAGGATCCCCAGGGCTGGGAGAACGCGACGAAGCACAAGGCGTTCACCGACGTGTGGACTCTCGACACAGACGATGGGATGCGCCTCAAGCGGGTGCCGAGCCAGTACGACGCCGAGTTCCCGTTCGCAGACGATCTGCGGATGAAGAGCTTCGTCGCGTCACATCGCCTTACGCACAAGGCGGTGACATCGCCGGACTTCGACGTAGACCTGTACCGGATGCTCAGCGCAGGTTCCGACTTCAGTGAGTTCCTCTGCCACGCCGTTGGGTTGGCCTACTGAGATCGGGCCTCGGCTACTTGAGGCGCTCCGCAGCGAGGCGTGCGTAGCGGTCGAGGTCGAAGTCGGGGTCGAGCGACCAGCGGAAGGCGAGGCCGTCGAGGGCGCCGAGGAGGATCTCGGCGTTGACCTTGGCCGCATCCCCATCGAGGGCTGCATCTGCACGTGACATGGCGTCAGCGAAGCGTTCGACCCGTCGCTCGTGGTGCCTCAAGAAGCGTCTCCTGGCTCCGTTCCCCGTCGCTTCTGTGCTCAAGCCGGTCATGACATAGACCCTGGCAAGCTGAGGGTCTTCCGCGAAGAACCGGATGTACGCATCGACGAGATCGTCGACCGTGTCCGTTCCCGCACCTTCCGGGTCGGGGTCGACGGCCCTGATCGACTCCCGGACGACGCGGATGATCGCCTCTTCCTTCGAGTCGAACAGGTTGTAGAAGCTCCCCGAGCGGATCTGCGCTCTGTCGCATATCGACTTGAGCGTTGCTGCTTCGAGGCCGCCGTCGGCAAGGAGCTCCCTCGTCGCGTTGATTATCTTGGCTTCGGTCTGAAGCCCAACTTGGTATCGGGCCACGTTGCTCCCTACATCGCCAGTCGTTGAGCATATCGAGAAACAGCCAATTCTGGCTGGACACTCAAAGTTGAGTGTATACTCAAATTAGGTCATAGAGCTGACAGAGCACGTACGGACGTGCGCAGGTCACGGTTGGTGGATACGAGGTGCAACCATGAGTCATTACAAGTCG
>CAYLIR010000062.1:0-8685 GCA_964383515.1 uncultured Acidimicrobiaceae bacterium | reverse complement strand
CAGCCGCGAGATCATCGATATGTGCGTACCCGGATTGCCGTTCACCGACATGCACATGAGAGCCGTGGAGCTTCTCTCATCAGGATTCGTCGACCTCGGCCTGCTGCCTGGTACACCAGATGAGGCCGTGGCGAAGGGCTGGTACAGAGAATTCTACTTCCATGGAACTGGCCACTGGCTCGGCATGGACGTCCACGATGCGGGAGCCTATCGCCTCGATGGCGTCGGCAGGCCACTCCAGGCTGGGATGGCGTTCACGGTGGAGCCAGGCGTGTACGTCGCCCCACACAAGTCGACGGTCTCTCTCTCCCATGCCCTCTACGACCCTGACAAGATGCTCGCGCTGAGCTACGAACTCGGTCCTGAAGCTGCGAAAGCTGAACAGGACCGGCGGCGGGCCGAAGCGGGATCCATCACATTCGATGTGCCTTTCGAGTTCCGGGGGATCGGCGTGCGTATCGAGGACGACATCCTCATGACAGACGCCGGGCACGAGAACCTCTCCGCAGGTGCCGTGGTTGACCCGGACGAGATCGAAGCCATGTGTGCCGAGGCGAGCCTGCTACCCGACTTCGGCTAGACAGCGGCCTCGGCGCCCTGCCGGTTTCGCCTACATCGATTCGGCAAGCCAGGAAGCGAGCGCCTCGCCCACGTCCTTGGCCGTCTTCGTGAGCTGATGCTCAGCGCCCAGCCAGTCTCCACCATCGGGGAACGGCCCCGACAGATCGACATAGACCTTCAGCTTCGGCTCCGTTCCCGATGGGCGAGCGAGGACGCGTCCTGAGTCGCCAAGGTCGAGTTCGATGAGATTCGTCGCCCCGAGGTAGCGAGGCCGTTGGTCTGCTCCAACGAGGAAATCGGTGCTCCCAACGACAGGGAAGCCAGCAAGCTCCGTCGGAGGATCGTTGCGCAGCGCATCCATCGCGGCAGCGATCTCCTGTGATCCCGATGCCCCCTCGCGGCGAATACTCACCTGGGTCGACACCGAGATGCCGTACCTTCGGTACAGGTCGCCGAGACGATCGAGCGTTGTTTGCCCGCGGCCAGCTGCAGCAGCGGCGAGCATCGCGAACGTGACCGCAGCCGAGATTCCGTCCTTGTCGCGCACGATCGTGCCAACCGAGTAGCCGAGTGCCTCCTCATACCCGAGGATCATCTTGCCCTTGCCCTCAGCTTCGAGATCGAATGCCGCGTTGCACACCCACTTGAACCCGGTCAGCGTCTGGGCCCACAGCACGCCGTGGCGATCCGCGATATCGCCAAGCGTCGGTGATGAAACGACGGAGTTGATGACAGTGCCGTCGCCCTTGTGCTCCAGGAGGAACTCAGCAAGCAACAGGCCGATCTGATTCCCGGTGAGCGGCCGCCACATGCCGCCGGGCTCCGGCACGGATATCGCGAGCCTGTCGGTGTCCGGATCGTTGGCAACGACGAGGTCCGCGTCGACAGCGGCTGCGAGCTCGTGCGCAAGGTCGAGAGCGCCCGGTTCCTCCGGATTCGGGAACGACACGGTCGGGAACGTGCCATCCGGCTCGTACTGCTTGGCCACCGGTTGCACGTTCTTGAACCCGAATCGTCGCAGTGCTGCGGTGACGAACCTGCCGCCGACGCCATGCATCGGCGTGTACACGATACGGATATCACGATCACCGGATGTGGAAGGGACCCATGCGGCGACATCGCGTAGATACTGCTCGAAGAGTTCAGCGTCGATGGGGTGCGCCTTGGGGTCAACCAGCGGGTCCTCCGAGCGCGGCACAGCATTCGCCGGACCGATCTTTGCGATCTCGGCTGCGATCTCGACGTCGGTAGGGCTCACGATCTGGGCACCGTTGGATGCGTAGACCTTGTACCCGTTGTCCTTTGGCGGATTGTGCGATGCGGTGATGACGATCGAGGCGCATGCGCCGAACGTGAGGCCCGCGTATGCGACGAGGGGAGTCGGAGTCGGATCGGCGAAGTACCGAACCTCGAAACCAGCCGCCGTCAACACACCGACCGTGTCCTCCATGAACGAGAGCGACGACGGACGTGCGTCTCTCCCGATCGCGATCAGACGCTCGTCGGGTTCGGTCCTTGCAAGGAGATAGTTGGCCAAACCGGCGGTTGTGCGAATGACCATCGCCCGGTTCATGCGGTTCGAGCCCGCTTCGACCACTCCACGAATCCCTGCCGTGCCGAAAGCGAGCGTGCCTGCCATCCGCTCGGTGAGCTCATCCGTGTCGCCGCGTGCGATCAACTGGGCAAGTTCCGCCCGGGTCACGGGGTCAGGGTCACCGTCTATCCATTCCTGTGCGCGCTGTGTGAGATCGGTCATGGGTACACACTACCGCCCCTGACGCTCCTCAGCCAGAGCTGGATGCATGGTCCTGGCACTCCCGGACAGCTCGAGTGCGACCACCCGACGGTACCATTCGCCGATGACCACACGCTCCACTTCTCTCAGTCCCCGGTACCGCAACGAAACACTCAACGTCGTCGATGGCGCATCGTTCGACGTTGTGGTCATCGGCGGTGGCATCACCGGCGTCGGTTGCGCCCTCGATGCGGCATCCCGAGGGCTATCCGTTGCGTTGTTCGAGCAGAGGGACCTGGCGTCCGGCACGTCGAGCAGATCATCGAAGCTCATCCATGGCGGGCTTCGCTACCTTGAGCAGCTCCACTTCGGACTGGTGCGAGAAGCGCTCCACGAGCGCGGCCTACTCCATCAGAAGCTCGCACCCCATCTCGTCTGGCCCATCCCGTTCGTCTACCCCATCCGCCACCGGGTTTGGGAGCGTGCCTACATGACAGCCGGGATCGCTCTCTACGACGGCCTCGCCAAACTCGGTGGCAGCAAACTCCCCCACCAGTGGCATCTCAGCCGCAAAACGCTCAAGGAGGTGTTCCCCGCCATCAAGAAGGACGCCTTCGTCGGCGGTATCCGCTACTACGACGCTGGCACCGACGACGCGCGGTACGTCGTAGCAGTAGCGCGGACAGCCGTTGGAGAAGGTGCTCATATCCTCTCGAGCGCGCGTGTCACCGGATTCATCTACGAAAACGGAGCCATCGGCGGCGTCACTGCAACCTGCCTCGAATCAGGACGACAGATCGAAACCCGAGCGAACGTCGTCATCAATGCAACCGGTGTGTGGACGGACGAAGTCGAGCAGCTTGCTGGCGACACGAAGACCGATGTGACCGCGTCGAAAGGCGTTCACATCGTCATCCCGAAGGATCGTATCGATTCGTCCGTTGGGTTCATCACCAAGACGAAGACAAGCGTGCTGTTCCTGATACCGCACGATGACTTCTGGATCATCGGCACAACGGACACGCCGTGGAGCCTCGATCTGGCACATCCCGCTGCGAGTAGGTCGGATATCGAGTACCTCCTCTCGGAGGCGAACAAGGTCATCGGTACCCCGCTCACCCGCGATGACATCGTGGGCGTGTTCGCTGGATTGCGACCGCTCGTCGTCGGGCATGCAGAATCGACCGCTCAACTCTCGCGAGAGCACAGCATCACCGAGCCGAAGAAGGGGCTCATCACCATCGCTGGCGGCAAGTTCACCACCTATCGGGTCATGGCCCAAGACACCGTGGACCGCGCATGTGAGGCAGTCGGCATCGACGCGCCGCGGACGCGAACCGATGAGATCCCTCTCGTGGGTGCAGCTAGGTTCAATGCGGCACGGGAAGCGAAGGAGAGCATCGGCGCCCGATACGGGCTTCCCCACAGCCAGATCGAACGGCTGCTGCGCCGATATGGAGGCGAGATCGAACGCGTGCTCGAACCGGCGGAAGACAGGCCAGGCCTCCTCGAGACGATCCCGTCGGGGCCGTATCTGATGGTCGAAGTCCTCTATGCCGTACGGCACGAGGGAGCGCTCCATCTCGACGATGTACTCACACGGCGCACAAGGCTTTCCATCGAGTGCAAGGACCGCGGCACCCTGGCAGCTCCACTCGTCGCCGAGATCATGGCTGGAGAACTCGGGTGGGACGCCGAAACCGTCAACCTCGAACTGGACCTCTATACCGCGCGAGTCAGAGCCGAGGAGGAATCCCAGATGATGCCGGACGATCTCACCGCGGACGCAACAAGGCTCGGTGCTGCAGACGCCAGAACGCTCGACACCTGAGGCGCGCACGCTGCAACGCCCATCACTCCGGGTACATCAGATCGTCGATCAGCTGCTCCTCCACAAGCTTGCCTTCCGGATCGAACCGGGAATGCTCGAAATCCTTCATGAACTCAAGGTTGATGCTCGCTGGCCCGTGTCTGTTCTTGTCAACGCTGACCACAACCTGTCGCTTGAACCGCTCTGCGCGAACCGGGTCGTATGTGCTGTGGAGCTTGGACACCGCCCGGTACTTCTCATTGATCATCAAGATGACATCTGCTTCGTACGCGATGCCGGATGCCCCACGCAGATAGCGCGGTGTGAGACGCCGTATGTCGAGTCCGTACTTGTCTCCGATGACGGTCGCCAGGACGGCCACATGTTCGATGAGCGCGATCTCCTTGAGACTTGCAGCGACACGGTCCACGCGGATCGCTTCGCTCAGCGCATCCTCAGTAGGGATCTTCTGCAAGTAGTCCACGATCAGGACACCCCCGCTGCCAGCGGTTCTCGCTGCCTGTGCGAGCTCAGACAGACCGGTGTTCTCCCGAGATGCGGCGAGCAACATGAGCCTGCCCCCGTATGCCTGAACCCTTGCATACGCGGATTCAACGAGATGGCTCGATGATGCTGCGTCCAACAGCGTCCGCTCACCACGCGACACGGACCTGAGGGCGGCACGCGCCTGTACGGAACTGCCAGGCGACCCCCCGGTCAGCTCCCCGACCTCGAGCACCAACAACCGCAAGAGGAGCGACACGTCATCGTGGTCGTAGCACACGTAGACGACCCACCGCCCACCGAGCGCCATGTTGCGCGCCCATTGCAGGGCCATCGTCGTCTTGCCGACACCCGGCACGCCACCGAGTACGGTGAGATCGCGAGCGCTCAGCCCACCTTCAAGTACCTTGTCGAGCACGGAGAATCCAGTGGCCACGACATGGACGCCTGTGATGCCGCGCTCGAGATCTGATACGACATCTGCCACCCTGCGCGGTTCGTTGTCCATGGTCAGCGGAGCCATCAGCGGATCGATCCAAGACCGCCGAGTCCGCTGATGATGGCGGGAGCAAGCAGCACGATGAAGACCGCGGGAAATATGCAGAAGACGAGTGGGAAGATGATCTTGACGGGGATCTTGAGCGCTTGTTCCTCGGCGCGCTGGCGTCGCCGTTCACGCAGCTCCTCGGATTGGACCCGAAGCACCTGGCCCAGTCCCAGCCCGTACCGTTCGGACTGAACGACAGCAAGGACGAGGCTGTCGAGGTCTGGCACATTGTTGCGCTCGGCCAACTTGCGCAGCGCTTGCTCGCGCGGGATGCCGAGTTGGATCTCACGGAGAGTGCGGTTCAGTTCATCAGCGAGAGGGCCCTTGCCGACCTGGGCCGTACGACTGAGTGCAGCCTCGAACCCGAGGCCCGCCTCGAGGGACATGGTCACCTGATCCATGGTATCTGGCATCTCAAGTTCGATCTTCTGCTGGCGCAACCTCCCACGGCGCGCGACGAGCACATCCGGAACCATGAACCCGATGCCAGCGGTGAGCAGCGTCAGGAGCACACGCTGGAGCCCTCCGAGACTTGAGAAAACCGCGACACCCACCGCAAGACCCACCGCACCAAGAACGAACTTCCCCACGAGCACGCGTTCGAGCGCATACGTGTCCCCGTAGCGTCCGCCGAGTGCGAGGTTGCGTGCTAGACCGCGGATACGAGATGACGGTGTCAACCGCTGTAACCGAGCACCAGCAGCCCGCACAGCCGGGAGTATGACGCGGTTCACGACACTCTCTTCGAGCACGATCTGGCGGGTGTCGATCCGACGGACATCTTCTGCATGGCGATCTCGCATCATCCCAGTGCGGCGCCGTCCTCCAGCAACGGACCACACGAGAAGGGGCACCGAGACAGCAACCGCAAGAGCAGCAGCAAAGACGTACAGCGGCATGGCGAACCTCCTAGAACCTAAGGGCTGTGATACGTCGGATCCACAACGCACCGATGGCCATGAGGGTGAGGCCCACAGCAACGAGCAGCCTTCCGATGTGCGTGGTGACAAGGACGTCGAGGTACCCCGGGCTGAAGAAGAACAGCGCGATCACGAGGACGAACGGCAGCGCAGCGAGCACCAGACCAGACATCCTTCCCTCCGCAGAAAGCGTGTGGATACGCCTTCGGACACGGATGCGATCGCGAACCGTGCCGAGTACGGAATCGAGGATGTCGGCAAGATCGCCTCCGACTTCATTGTGGATCTGTATCGCTTCGACCACCCACTGGAAGTCCTCGCTTGAGACCCGACCGGCCATCGCTGTGAGGGAATCGTTGAGGTTCCGGCCCAACTGCACCTCGGTCTTGACCCGCTGGAACTCCACGCCTGCAGGTGAAGGCATCTCTCTGGATACGGCATCCATCGCCTGCATCATGCCGAACCCTGAGCGGATACTGCTCGACACGAGCTGGAGAAGGTCAGGGAGTTGTTCTGCAAATGCCTTCTGGCGTTTCGCTGCCTGCCGACGCATCCACATCCACACACCGAACAGGACGAGCACACCAACGAGCAACGCCGTCCATCCGTTCGATACGAGCATCGCCACGACCGCCGCAGCGAGCGCACCCGCAAATGCGACCACCACCAACTCTCCCGGACGCAGTTGGATGCCGGCCTGCTCCAGCAGTCTCGTGATGCTGCTGGCGACGCCGCCGCGGTCCACCACTCGCTCAGCCCAAGACGTCACCCACGCAGCGACCCCAGCAAGCATCCCGCCTCTCGATTCACCGAGTCGGTGCTTCACAGCGCGCGATACGAACCTCTTGCTCTCGCCGCGGCCCGCGCCCAAGAACAGCAACGCGCCCAGAAGGCCGAGGAACACCGCAAGGCTCCCCAACCACAACGCCGTCGTTGATTCCAGGAACCCGACACTGACGACTGAGCCCCTACGAAGCGATGGCGGCAGCACCTCGATGACGGTCATCGTCGGAGCAGGTTCGGGTGCATGCGTAGTCACCGGTGTGATATCAGGGAGCGGTACCAAGGTGGATGCGGCAGCAATGACGCCATCTGCCGCTGCCACTATGTCTAGGGTTGCCTCGCCCGTTGCCTCGGATGTGTAGTGGAGTTCGTACTGATTGACGATCTTGCTCGCGACTTCATCGAACACGGCAGCCAACGCTTCGGGATCCTCTGCAGCAACGACCTGGCCGCCGGTGGCTGCGACGAGACGTTGGAGCGAGGCTGAATCGTTCTCGGGACTCTCGAGTTCAACCACGTAGAAGCCGAGATCAGCGGCGCTGATCACATCTATGGCATCTTCAAGCGTCACCGAACTCGCAGTGTCACCGCCGTCGGAGAGAACAACGAGGATCCTCCGGTCGTTCTCTTCACCCTTGAACAGCGCTGCACCCGCCGCCAACGCGTCGTACAGAGCGGTGTCGCGCCCTGTCTCGATGCCGGACAGCGCGTTCTCAGCCTGGGTGGCATCTGTGGTGAACGGAGTACGAACCTCGGGCGTGTCGTTGAAAGAGACCACGGCAACATCAACACTGTCGGGCATCGCATCCAGGAAGCTCTGGGCTGCATCCTTGGCTGCGGCGATCGGTGCACCCTCCATACTCCCCGACGTGTCGAGGAGGAGGACGACCTGGAGCCCGTCTGTTGGCACCGCGGTGGCCTCCACGGGCCGGTCCATGCCGTCTTCGTTCACCGTGAAGCTCTTGGACGTGAGAGCCTTGCCTACGAGCTCTCTCGGCACACTGACAACGACCGACACGTCCGGATATGTAGACGTGTCGATGCCCTCTACGTGGAGAGGCAACGTTTCAGGGGCCTGTGCGTTGGCTGGCCCCGCGAGACCCGCAACCAGCATGACGCCAACTGCGAGCGCTCCGAGGAACGCCCTCATCTCCTGCCTACCCCTGGCAGGGTGGAAACATCGACGACACCGAACACCCCAGGCGGCAATTCGATGCCGAGGTCCTTGAGGTGCTCACTGAAGCGAGGGCGGATCCCGGTTGGCTCGATAGCACCGGCGAATCGCCCATCGGCGTCGAATCCGGCCTTGTAGTCGAAGGCGAAGATGTCCTGAATCGTGATCGTGTCACCCTCCATGCCGACCACCTCGGTGATGTGCGTGACACGACGACTGCCATCTCGCAGACGGGTGAGATGAATGATGAGGTCGAGCGCAGAAGAGATCTGTTCCCGAATCGCCCGCGACGGCAAGTCGACACCAGCCATGAGCACCATCGTTTCCAGCCTCGAGAGGCCGTCACGCGGTGAGTTCGCATGAATGGTCGTCAATGAGCCATCGTGGCCGGTGTTCATCGCCTGGAGCATGTCGAGAGCTTCTCCGCCACGCGCCTCACCGACGATGATGCGATCTGGCCGCATACGCAGAGAGTTGCGTACAAGGTCGCGGATCGTGACCTCGCCCCGACCTTCGACGTTCGCTGGGCGGCTCTCGAGTCGCACGACGTGATCCTGATGGAGCTGGAGCTCGATCGCGTCTTCGATCGTCACGATGCGCTCCGTCTCTGGGATGTACCCTGAAAGCACGTTCAGCAGCGTTGTCTTGCCA
>CAYLIR010000061.1:0-8699 GCA_964383515.1 uncultured Acidimicrobiaceae bacterium | reverse complement strand
GGTGATGACCTCGCCCGGAACCGAGCTGACAGGACCATCGAGTACCCCGACCTCGATCTCGCGGGCAGAGACGCCCTCCTCGACAAGCACCTTGTCGTCGTAGCGGAACGCGTTGGCGATCGCCTCTTTCAGCTCGCCCTCGTCCATCACTTTCGCGATGCCGACAGATGAGCCCTGCGCAGAAGGCTTGACGAACACCGGGAAGCCGAGCGCGCGCTCGACCTCACCTATCGACATCACGGGGTCTTCCTCCCATTCGCGGCGCCGGAAGGTGAGCCACCTCGCTGTCGCAACCCCCATCGATGCCACAACCTGTTTCGCGATGTCCTTGTCCATGGCGAGGGCACTCCCGAGGATGCCGCATCCCACGTAGGGGACATCGCACGTCTCGAACACCCCTTGGATCGTGCCATCCTCGCCATAGGGGCCGTGGAGGACGGGGAACACGACGTCGAACCCGAGCTCGTCATCCCCCACACGCAAGGTCGCAGACGGCACCATGAGTTCCACGGACCGACCTTCCGCCCTGAACGGGCGAGCCGACGCATCAGCCAGGTACCACGAACCGTCCCTGTCGATGCCCACAGGGACGACCCTGTGCCCAGAAGCAACGAGTGCAGCGTGGATAGATACCGCCGAAGAACACGAAACCTCATGCTCGGACGACCGTCCGCCGAAGAGAAGAAGTACCTTTGCCATGGCACAATCGTACCGAGTTGCCCAGCCATGATGGGGTATTGCGGTTCGACCGGCGCAGCGAACCGGTCAGTATCCCTCGGTCTCTCCTGCGGCAACTGCATGGAACCCGCCGTCCACGTGGACGATCTCCCCCGTCGTTGCCGCGGCGAAATCCGACATCAGCACACACGCCATCTTGGCGACGGGTTCGGGATTGCGCGGCTCCCATCCCAACGGCGCTCGGATCTCCCAGAGATTCTCGAACCGCTCGAAACCGGGGATCGACTTGGCGGCCACCGTCGCGAGCGGCCCAGCAGACACGAGATTCGTTCGAATCAGCTCCTTGCCCAGATAGCGTGCGAGGTACCGGTTCACGGACTGGAGCGCCGACTTCGACACCCCCATCCAGTCGTACGCTGGCCATGCCAGCGAGTTGTCGAAGTCCAAACCGACGACAGCTCCCCCACCAGCCTTGCCGAAGAGCGGGCGAAGGCCGTTGGTCAAGGTCTTGAACGAGAACGCAGACGTGAGAAATGCCGTGCTCGCCGACTCTGGCGTCGTTTCGAGGAACCGCCCGCCAAGCGCATCTTCGGGTGCGAATGCGATGGCGTGGAGCGCCCCGTCAAGCCCTCCCCACTTGGCATCGAGCGCGCGGACCAGCGCGTCCATGTGGGCGGGCTCGTTGATGTCGAGTTCGAACACCTCTGCATCTCTCGGGAGACGTCTGGCCGATCGCTCCGTCAATCGCAGAGCACGCCCGAAGCCAGTGAGGACCACCTCTGCGCCCTGTTCCTGGGCGACACGCGCCGTATGCCACGCGATCGAGTCATCGGTCAGCACACCTGTTATCAGTATCCGCTTACCAGCCAGCATCCAGGAACCTTTCGTGTGAGCTCGACAGACTAGCCGGGCATGTCATCCGACGTTCGCCCATGCCCGCAGGCCAAGGCCCATCACGAAGAGCAGCAAGATGCCGTAGGTCAGAGCTGGCTTGCGTGCCATCGTGGATCGATACAGGTACGCCAGGGTGAGTGTGATCACGATGACAACACCGTAGAAGACGTGAAACGAGTTCCCTGGGCGCAGACCGTTGCTGTAGAGATACACACCCGCGGACACCTGGATGAGCATGGCAGCGATGGCGAGGCCGCGTGCGAAGGTGAAGGCTCGAGACGGCGTCGTCTTCTGGAAGGCGAGCACGAGGCCCCAGGTACCGACGACGCCGTTCGACACGACGGCGACCCAGAACCAAGACTGGTGAAACTGCAATACGGTCGATAGACCCATCGTTCGCTCCCTGAAGGCGGTCCACGCCATACTCGTGAAAGCAGGCGCCAGTGCGGTAGGTTATCGCCCTATGGAACTCCACCCACACGACATGGCCCACGGCGGTGAGGCAGTCGCCCGCCATGACGGCAAAGCGTACTTCATCCCTGGTGCGATGCCTGGCGAGGTTGTCGAAGCTGCCGTCGTCGAAGACAAGGGCTCGTGGGCGCGCACGGCGCTCATCGAGATACTCGTCGCCTCGCCGCACCGCAGAACGCCGCCGTGCCCGCATGCGCAGGACTGTGGTGGATGCCAGTGGCAGTTCGCCGATGTCGCAGAACAGCGCCGGTGGAAACGCTCGACCGTTGTCGGCCAGCTCGAGCATCTTGGCAAGATCGAGAGCCCGCTGGTCCACGATACGGTCGTGCCCGGGCCAGACCTCGGCTACCGCAACCGCATGGACTTTCGGGTTGCCGATGGTAGGCCCGCCCTGTTCAGATCACGCTCGAACGATCTCGTCCCCCTCGACACGTGCCTCCTCATGGTCGATGACCTTCAGGCCACATTCTCCAAGCTCGGCGACCTGACCGGGGTGGATAGGCTCACGCTGCGAGCGGGTACGCGCACAGCCAAGCGCATGGCCGTCATCGAAGGCGAGGTGCCTGCGCAGGCCACCGGGTGGGACGCAGCGATCATCCACAAGGAAGGTTCCAAGACCAGGCCGGTCATCGGGGATCCGGTGCTGACGGAGGTCATCGACGGCGTTGTCTTCGAGATACCGCCAGACGGGTTCTTCCAGAACAACACCCTCGGCGCCGAGCATCTTGTCCGGCTTGTTGCAGAGACGCTTGAGGTACGCGACCACGAGACACTCCTCGACGGCTACTGCGGTGTCGGCTTGTTCGGTGCAACTGTCGGTCGAGATGCAGCACGCGTCGTGGGTATCGAATCTACCGCCGGAGCCGCTGCCTACGCGCGCAGGAACCTCACGGCCGCAGGAATCGAGCACACTGTTGTCGCAGGATCCTTCACGCGCGACATCGACAAGCTCGATGAGTATTGGGATGTCGCTGTTGTCGACCCTCCTCGCAAGGGCCTCGGCAACAGTGGTGTGGAGGCGGTCACCGCCGCCATGCCCCGCAGGATCGCGTACGTTGCCTGTGACCCTGCATCGCTGGCGAGGGATGCACGCACCTTGTCAGGGTGCGGCTACGAGTTCATCGAGGCGACACCCGTGGACCTGTTCCCTCAGACATACCACGTCGAGGTCGTCGCGCGGTTCGACAGGATGCCGTTCGACGAGGACGCAGGCTGGTCGTGACAGCCGGGGATGTTGTCCCTGGGTGGATGGTGTTGCGGGTATGTGACGCGGTGAGCCCTCCTTGCGAGACTGTGGGTTGGCGGCTCACGGCTCACAAGGAGGGCTCGTAGTGAAGGCTGCGACAAGCCGGCAGCATCCGAACGCGCCGTTCACACCTCAAGGGTGTCGCCGTATGGTGGCATGCGTCGTGGACCAGGGATGGATGATCGTCACGGCGGCGGAACGATTCCCGGTTGACCCCAAGACGGTTCGCACGTGGGAGGGACCCGTTCCTTGCTGAAGGCGACAGGGGTCTCAAGGATCGGTCGTCAGTGCCCCGCCACGCATCGAGCCGGGCCTTGAGACGGTTGCGCGCAGCTGCCTACGACGGTTTCATCCACGTCTACAACCACCAACGAACCAGGGATCGCTCGGATAGGCAGCACCTACCAGCATCCTCAAGGGCAACCTCCCCGAAGGGCACAAGTCGACGAGGACCGCAAGGTACCGGGCGGAGAGGATCTGGTGGATGGGAAGTTGGCTCAGATCTCGTCGAGGAGTTTCTTCCGCTTCTCCTCGTACTCCTCATCGGAGATGAGGCCCTTGTCCTTGAGGCCGGCAAGCTGCTCGATAGAGTCAGCCACGCTCGGTTCGAACTCAGCCGTGGTCTCTCCCCGACCGCTGAGCGCGATGGTCCTGCGCTCCCGGATCTTGTAGAGGTACGTTTGGAACTGATCGGGATGCGGGATGTTCGAGAACTTGCTTTGTCCTGCAGATCCCGCAGATTCGATGAGCAGGTCACCAGCGCCGAGCATCCGTTCGTACACGGTCTGGGAGAAGTTGACGTTGGTGATGCGCTCGAGCGGTATCTCGACACCGGACTTCGCTATCAGGCCGTTGCGGGTGATGAGACGCTCCGTGGTCAACACGTACCTCGTGTTCCACCAGTCGACGATCGGCCGCACGACCACCCACAGCGCGGCGAGTACGAGCAATCCGCCGATCACGGTGAGCAGCGTCCCGTCGATCAGGTCCCACCACACCGCAGCACTGAACAAGACGACCGCCGCGACGAACCAGATGATGGGGAAGAACAGGAGTTTCCAGTGAGGGCGGAACGAGGTGATGATCGTCTCGTCGTCGCTCAATGCATCTTCAGGCCATGACATGCTTCCATCCTAGCCACGTCGGAGTCTGCTGGCCACACCGCGGCCCCGCCACGAGCGCGTGCACATCACACGACGCGAGAAACCCCAAGGAAGCCGGAGCCCCCTTGGGGTGTTCTCTGTGGTCCGTCCGGCCTTGCGGCCTTTCGTTCCACTGCCCCGCAAGCGGGGCGAGATGCGAATCGAGACTCGCACCTGTTGTTCGTCTGAGCCTCACCGACCGAAGTCGATGCGGTAGGGCCGAAACCCTGAACACCCGAAGGTGATCCCTCATCGGAACCTGTCCGTCAGTGCCCTCACCAACCGAAGTCGATGCGGTGGGGCCGAAACCCCGACACCCGGAGGTGTCCTCGTCAGGACCCAACCCGTTTCCGGGTCGGTTGCCGGGTTTGAAACCGGCGGTCTCGGGTCTCCCCTCGACCTCGCTTCCGAGTCTCCCCGGTTGCGACTGCTTCGGGTTGCCCCTCTGCAGTACTCACAAGTATGCATTGTGCTCGTTCCTATTCCAAGCCAGATCGACGCTTAGTTTTCGCGAATCAAGCAACGTTTTCGCGTATCGCACTATCCAGTCGATGCGAACGGGGTTCCGTGCCGTTTCCGCTCGCCGATTCCGGCACGAGACGAGGATGCACACCACCCACGCTGCTCAGACAGTGGGCCACACGGCGGCGCCATGCGCGCACCCCGCCGAGCCTGCCCCAAGCGTCCAACAGACGAAACCCCGATGCGACGTGGCCAGAGCCATGCCCCATCGAGGTCCGCCTCTGAAGTGCGTTGGCACTTCAACACCGGTTCATGTCGGTTTCCCAACTCCGCCCGGCTGCCCCTTGGAACCGAAGTTCAAGAGGTTGGAACATACCCGTGGGCGATGCTCCGTTGGCCGTCCCGAAGCTGGGTTCCTCGGTCTGGCCAATTGTCGGACGACAGAGTCGTCGCAACACGCAAGAATGTACGTGCTGGCGTGCGCGTCTGCAACCTGGATACGCACAAGCTTTTCGCGACCCGCACCCGTGGTCGCCACATGCCAGTGCCCACACCCGTGCGCGTCCGCCGAACGATCTGGCAGCACCTTTCGTCGTATCGTTTCTGTCACACGGTCGCGGTACGCTGGAACCATGCCAGACAACGACACGGAAACACTGGTCGAAGCACCGGTCCTCAGGACGCTGTCGCCATCGCGGGCAAGCGATTTCAAGACGTGCCCACAGATGTACAAGTTCAAGTCGATCGACAAGATACCGACTGAGCCGACCACGTTCCAGGCACGCGGGACCACTGCGCACCTCGCTCTTGAGCGCCTCTTCGCGTTGCCAGCCGCCGAACGGACACCGGAGCGTCTCTACGACCTCTTCCGCAGGGCATGGGTAGAGCTCAAGCCCGCGGCGTACCCAGATCTGTTCGACACCGTCGACGACGAGCGCACGTGGGGCATCGAAACACTCGACTTGCTCGCTGGCTACTTCACCATCGAAGACCCGTCATCCTTCGAGCCGCTCGAGCTCGAGATGGATCTCACCGTGCCCATCGGATCGATGACGATCAGAGGCATCCTCGACAGGATGGAGGAGATCACGGAGACCGGCCCGGACGGAAACCCGCGGTCCGTCCTCGTCGTCACGGACTACAAGACAGGGAAAGCGCCACCGCAACGCTATGCGCAGAAGGCGTTCTTCGCCCTCAAGATCTACGCACTGCTCATCCGCACGACCAGGGGCATCACGCCGGACAGGCTCCGTCTCTTGTACCTCAACGGCCCAACGGCCTACACGATGGACATCAACGACGCGCAACTCGATGCGATGGAGAAGCAACTCGAAGCGCTCTGGGATGCTATCGAACGAGCGATAGCGACGGACAACTGGCCAGCGAAGACCTCCGCACTGTGCGACTGGTGCGACTTCAAAGAAGGCCTGTGCCCAGCGTGGAACGACGGAACACCACGAGATGCCCAGACCGACGCGGCAACCGCCGTCGATATCGGGGTCGACACAGATTGACCGTACCCGCGCAGATCCACGAGACCAGGGTCGATCCGGGCCAATGGGCGGAACACGTGCCGCTGCGGGGTGCGCCCCAGATCATCGTCGGGGGCCCGGGAACAGGCAAGACACAGTTCCTTGCTGAGCGTGTTGCATGGGCTGTCCGCGAAGCGTCGGTCGATCCTGAGCGCATCGTTGCGCTCACGTTCTCTCGTCGGGCGGTCCGGGACATGGAACGCAGGCTCGTCGACCTGCTCGGCGCCACGGCACTGCGTATCAGGGTCGCGACGTATCACAGTATCGCCATGGGGATCGTGGAAGCCCACTTCAACAGCCTCGGATGGGCTCGCTCCCCCACGATCCTCACCGCAGCTGAACAGGAGCACTACGCGGCACAGGCCCTCGCAGCTGAAGACCGCGCAGCCTGGCCTGCGGGGTATCGCATGCTTCTCGATTCTCCAGTCATGGCAGCCGAAGTCACCGACTTCATGCTGCGCTGCCACGAACAGTTGCTGTCCCCAGACGACATCTCAACCATGGGGGACCCCCGATTCAGCGCCATGGCTGGCTTTATCGTCCGATACAACGCACGGCTCACCGCAGACAACCGTACGGACTACGGTCGGATCCTCAGCGAAGCCGTCACAGCGCTCACCCGCTGGCCTGAGACCGCAGCAGCATACGAACTCGTCGTTGCGGACGAATACCAGGACACGTCCCCCGCCCACGCGGAGATAGCCTTCCTCCTCGCAGCGGCCGCATCCGAGCTGGTTGTTGCAGCCGACCCGTACCAGTCCATCTACTCGTTCCGCGGATCCGATATCACGAACGTGTTCTCGTTCCCCCAACTCGCCAAAGAACGATTGGGGACGATGGCGGAACGCCTCGTTCTGACGACATCACATCGAGTGCCGTCTGACATCCTCGACGCCGCGGTCTCGGTCACACGGCGCGCACTCCCAGGTGGCGCAGGCAGAGTCGCATCGACACGCAGCGGCGGCTTCGTTGCGTCTCATGTGTTCCCGTCGGTTGGAGAAGAAGCCGAGTGGATCGCGGCAGACATCGAACGCGCCCATCTGCTCGATGGCGTACCCCTCGAGCGGATCGCTGTGTTCATGCGGTCACGCTCGGGCTTCTCCACAGAGCTCGCTGCAGCTCTTGGGCGGCGCGCCCTCCCCCACTCCTTCTCCGCATCGCGCCTTGCGGACCAACCGACCGTCCGTTTCGTCCACAACCTTGTCATCGCTGCTAGCGACGATGCGCAGGCGTCATCCCTTGCGATGCAGCATGTGCTGATGAGCCCGTTCATCGGGCTCACATACGGCGCGGTCAACGAGATGGCGCGTGCAGTGGGTGCCGGATCGTCGTGGCCCGTTGCCATCAGGACAGCGGTTCCCGACGGGGACGCACTCGCGAACCTCATCGAGGACACATCATGGTCGAACGACATGAGCGCAGCACGCGGACTGTGGCAGATATGGTCAACACTCCCGCAACTGACCCGGGTGGCTCTCGACCCGAAGCACACAAGAGATCGCACCGCGTGGTCTGCGTTCCACCAGGTGCTGATGCGGCTCGCTGAGCGTTCACCGTCGACGACCCTCGCCGATCACGCCGCACTGGCACGGGGCACAGACTTCGAAGCGGACCCGCTGTACGCGTTCACCGACGATGCCCAAGGTGGTGTCGCGATCGGTTCCCTCCACGATGCGAAAGGCACAGAATACGACGTCGTCTATGTGGCAAACGCTGTGGAAGGCGCCCTCCCCGACCTACGTTCGAGGGATTCCCTTCTCGGCACGAGGCTGCTGAGCCCGCACCTTCCCACAGATCCGAACGACTACGTCGCGTTCCGGCTCGACGAGGAACGCAGGCTCGCGTACACAGCTACGACACGGGCGACGTCCCGCGTCGTGTGGACCGCGTCTACAAGCAACGATCCTGCTGCGGGCGGGCAGCCGAGCCGCTTCCTTCCCCTGATCGCTCCCCCGACGACACCGAGCGAGCATCACGATCCACTCACAGCCCGGTCCTTCGAGGCAGCGCTGCGAAGAACCGCCCGCGACCCGCTCGCACCGATCACGGACAGGCTCGCCGCACTCGAAGTGCTCGCTCTCGGAACAGCGGCTGGGCTCGCAGACCCACTCACGCGGTACGGCACCCGTGCGCGCGGCTCTGACGAGGCCATCACACCCACACCGATCCGTCTATCGCCAAGCCAGGCAGAGCGGTACTACACATGCCCGAGGATGTACGCCGTTTCGCAGTTCCTTCTCACTCGGCCGAAGACGACGGATCCGATGCGCTTCG
>CAYLIR010000060.1:0-8865 GCA_964383515.1 uncultured Acidimicrobiaceae bacterium | reverse complement strand
CCAAGCAGACATACGAGCAGAGAACCTGCTCGGCGCACGCGTGCTCGCAGATGACACCACCCTCTCCCTCGAAGCCATCGTCGGATCGGTCGTGGTGCCGCTCCTCCTGCGCCATAGAGAGTTCAACGCTGTCGTACACGACGACGCGGTCGAATACAGGCAGCACGTGCACCTTGGGATCGCTGTCGATACCGTCGGCGGCCTCATGGTGGTGGTCGTGCGTGATGCGCAGACCCTGTCGGTTCGCGAACTCGACACGCAGATCGAGAGCCTCGCCTCTGCCGCTCAGGCAGGGACGCTGCGCCCAGACGATGCTGTCGGCCAGACATTCACGATCTCGAACATCGGAGCCCTTGGCGGCGGACACGGTACCCCGATCATTCCGCTTGGTACTTCAGCGATCGTGTCGATAGGCCGCGCACGCGAGACCCCTGTCGTCCAAGACGGGGACCTCGCAGTCGGGCTGGTCGCTCCAATCGACCTCTCCTACGACCACAGGCTCATCGATGGGAGCATCGGCCAGCGATTCCTCGCCGACCTCGTCACAGCGCTCGAGGCTGGTGGGCAACCCGAGAGCGCCTGAGCGGATCTCAGCGCTGCGCTCACTCAGGAAACGACGAATGCGACCATCGGGATCTTGCGCATCAGCTCGCTGCGCCCCTCATCGGAACCGTCGTAGGACAGCCCCATCGACGCGAGGAGCCTGGCCGCGGTCTTGGGGTGGCGCGCCTCGTAGCGCGCCATCACCTGGGCTGCTTCTTGGACATCGAGGAATCGCACATCGGCGGGGTGCCGCTGCGAACCGATCCACACCGCTTCGACGCCGCGGGCACGAAGATTGCGATACCAGTCGGCCTTTGGCCCCGTCCCGGACGTCACGATCCACTCGTTCGATTCCGGGTTCCGACCCACAACCTCAAGGACGGTGCGGTAGAGCTTCCCGCTCGTACGGCCGCGGTGTTCGATCATGAGGAACCGCTTCCCGAAGACGGATCCCAGATGCATGCGGTACAGCCACGTCGGTGCGTGGAGGAGGCGCTTGAAAACACCCGATGGCTTCTGCTTGAAGTTGAACGCTGTCACGATGGGATTGTAGGAGACGGCGTCTCCCGCCTCTGGCCGCCCTCCCGTACGACGCTGGGAACCGAGCCTACGCGTAGTCCTCGATGGGCGGACAGGCGCACACGACGTTGCGGTCGCCGAACGCGTTGTCGACTCGGCTGACCGGCACCCAGTACTTCCAGTTCCTGATACTCGCGACCGGATATGCCGCATCCTCCCTGGTGTAGGGACGATCCCAGTCCGAGACCATGAGGTCCTCAGCTGTGTGCGGCGCGTGGCGCAACACCGAATCCTCAACAGCGACCGTGCCTGCGGCGACGTTGTCGATCTCTCCCTTGATCGCGACCATCGCCTCGATGAAGCGGTCGATCTCATGGAGCGATTCCGATTCCGTCGGCTCGATCATGAGCGTGCCTGCAACGGGGAAGGACATCGTGGGAGCATGGAATCCGAAGTCGATCAGGCGCTTCGCCACGTCTTCGTTCGAGATACCAACCTCGTGGTCGATGTCTCGGATATCGATGATGCATTCGTGCGCAACGAGGCCTCCTGGTCCCCGATACAGGACCGGATAGTGGGGTGCGAGACGCGCCGCGATGTAGTTCGCATTGAGGATCGCGACTTCCGTCGCGCGACGCAGGCCTGCAGGCCCAAGCATCACCATATACATCCACGAGATAGCGATGACACCGGCTGAGCCCCATGGTGCAGAAGCCACCGCGCTGCCCTTGGCAAGCCCAGGGACGAGACGGTGTCCGGGCAGGTACGGAGCAAGATGCGCCTTCACGCCGATCGGCCCAACTCCTGGGCCCCCGCCCCCGTGTGGGATAGCGAAGGTCTTGTGGAGGTTGAAATGGGAGACGTCCGACCCGAACGATCCCGGCTCGGCGATGCCGACCATGGCGTTCATGTTCGCACCGTCGAGGTAGACCTGGCCGCCGTGACTGTGCACGATGTCGCAGATCTCGACGATCGCTTCCTCAAATACGCCATGTGTCGAGGGGTACGTGACCATGATCGCTGCGAGGTTCTCGGCATGCTCGTCGGCTTTCGCCCTGAGATCCGCTACGTCGATGCTTCCATCCTCATCGCTGGCAACGACGACGACCTTCATGCCAGCCATGACGGCAGAGGCGGGGTTGGTGCCGTGTGCTGAGGAAGGGATGAGACAGATGTTGCGATGCGCCTCGCCCTTCGCCTCGTGGTAGCCACGGATAGCGAGCAGGCCGGCGAACTCGCCTTGGGCTCCCGAGTTCGGTTGGATGGATACGATGTCGTACCCGGAGATCGCTGCAAGCCACTTCTCAAGATCGTGGATGATCTCAAGGAAACCTGCTGCCTGGTGGAGGGGCGCGAACGGGTGGATGTCGGTGAACTCGGGCCATGTGATGGGCATCATCGCTGCGGCGGCGTTCAGCTTCATCGTGCACGATCCGAGCGGGATCATGGAGCGGTCGAGCGCTATGTCGAATTCCTGCAAGCGCCTGAGGTAGCGCATCATCTCTGTTTCCGAGTGGTACGTGTGAAAAACCGGATGTTCCAAGAACGCCGACTCACGGACGAGATGTGGTGGGATGCCGCTGACCGCGTCGCCTCCGGGCGCCCTGCCGACGTCGAACACTTCGCTGAGGACGTCGACGTCGTCTGCCGTAGTCGTCTCATCCAGCGATACACCAACGGTTGTGGGATCCACCGGCCTCAGGTTGATGCCGCGACGCCGCGCTTTCGCGAGTACTGCACCCGCATCGTCCACATGCACCGTGAGCGTGTCGAACCAGGTCTCGTTGACGACGGCGAGGCCTGCCGACCGCAGCCGATTCGCCAGCTCCGATGTGTGCCCATGGATCCGGCGCGCAATCGCTCGCAGCCGGTCTGGCCCGTGATAGGTGGCATAGAGCCCTGCCATGACAGCGAGCAGTACCTGGGCGGTGCAGATGTTCGAGGTCGCCTTGTCCCTGCGGATGTGCTGCTCGCGTGTTTGGAGGGTCAGACGCAACGCCGTGCGTCCGGCAGCGTCCACCGACACGCCGACGAGACGGCCAGGCATGGAGCGCTTGTAGGCGTCCCTGGTTGCCATGAACGCAGCGTGCGGGCCACCGAACATCATCGGGACGCCGAACCGCTGGGAGGAGCCGATGGCGACGTCTGCGCCGAGTTCGCCCGCAGGCGTCAGCAGCGTCGAAGCGAGCAGGTCTGTGGCAACAGCGACGAGCGCACCGGCATCGTGACACCTTTCGATGATGGGCGCGATATCGCGGATCTTCCCGGAGGATCCCGGATACTGGAGCAGTACGCCGAAAACGGTCGATGGGTCAAGGTCGTTCCCGGGGTCGCCGACGATCACGGAGAAGCCGAGCGGAACAGCTCGCGTCGTATCACATCGATCGTCTGGGGATGCGTGTCTTCGTCCACAAAGAACGATGTGTTCTTGCTGCGGCCGACTCGTTTGAGCAGCGTCATCGCCTCGGCGGCTGCCGTGCCTTCATCAAGGAGTGATGCATTCGCGATCTCAAGGCCGGTGAGGTCGGTGACCGCGGTCTGGAAGTTGAGCAGTGCCTCAAGCCTTCCTTGGGAGATCTCCGGCTGGTAGGGCGTGTACGAGGTGTACCAGCCTGGGTTCTCAAGCACGTTGCGCTGGATCACGGCCGGGAGCACCGTGCCGTAGTAGCCCATCCCGATGTACGAGGTGTACACCTTGTTGTGGCTGGCTGCTCTGCGAATCCGCGCCAGCGCCTCGACCTCGGTCAACGGACCGTCCACCTTGGGGAGACGATGCGACCGTATAGCCTCAGGCACGGCCGCGTCGATGAGCGCATCGAGACTCGGCTGTCCGATCACCTCGAGCATCGCGTCGATGTCCGCGTCGCGTGGCCCGATATGGCGTGAAGCGAACGCTCCCAGGGGGGTGGTATCTGACATCGTGTACTCCTCAAGGCACGGCTAGCGGTCTCGTGCCCCGTCTGTCATACGACCTGAGAGATTCACCACACGAGGTGGCTTACACCTTCGGTGAGGGCGTCGCCCTGCTTTCCAGAAGTGCCTATTCCTCGCGGTCCGTGTGCCTGAGAGATTCCCGGGGCGGTTGCTCCTTCGGCGCCGACATGCCAGCTCTCCCGCGAGGCATCGTTGGCTCCCCAGATGGTAGCACTCCCCGAGCTTGGGGTGTGGCGCTGATACGATCGACATATCACCCATGTCGTACCGAACCCCGAACGAGACAGGTGCGATTGGGCCAGGGCGCGGTATCGTTGGGTGACGCGGCACTTCGGTGCCCCAACAATCAACACGGAGCAAACGATGAAACTCTTCGCATACCTCGACCCAGGAACGGGCACGATCATCGTGCAGGCCGTTCTTGGTGGTGTCGCCGGCGTTGCAGTCCTCGCCAAGACCGTGGGGAGCAAGTTCCGCAGAAAGAGCAAAACTGACGACACCGTCGAGCCGACGGACTCCGTCAACACGGACATCCAGCCTTCGCCCCCCACTTCTGACGACTGACCCGCCCACACCGTGACCGAAGCAGTCCCCCAGCCGGAACCTCGCGTCGCAGTCCCCAACGCCGATCCCGGCTCGTTCCGTGATCCTGGCGGCCGCGTCTTCCTCCACGACGGCGAGGTGTATCGCACGCTCGATGACCACGCGCTCGAGAACTGGAAGGCGCTCGCCTCCACACACTTCTTCCCGAAAGAAGTCGCTGCCGGACGCATCATCGCCACAGAGATGGCAGAGGACATGGCACCGATCGGTGACTGGGCAGGCATCCTCCGCCATGAGCGCATCCCGGTCATCACGTACCCCTATGAGTGGACGTTCTCGATGTTGCGCGACGCGGCGCTCCTCCAACTCGACCTCCTGACCGCCGCGCTCGCTGAGGACATGATCCTGAAGGATTCGACACCGTTCAACATCCAATGGATCGGCACCCGGCCGGTGTTCATCGACATCGGCTCGTTCGAGAAGCTCGACAAGGGCGACGTATGGGTCGGCTACCGACAGTTCCTCGCCCAGTACCTGTATCCACTGCTCCTGACCGCTCGCGTCGGCATCCCCTTCCAACCGTGGTTGCGGGGCAGGCCGGACGGCCTCACCGCCGACCAACTCCACAACGTCATGACCGCCAGAGACCGCTTCCTGACAAGAGGTGGGCTCCTCCATGTCACGCTCCCCGCACGTGCTGAACGCTCCGACAGCGGTACCGGCAGGGACGTGCGATCCGAGTACAAGAAGGCTGGCTTCTCCAAGGCGATGATCGAAGCCAACGTCAAGGGGCTACGCAAGATCGTCGAAAAGCTCGTATGGGAGCCAGATACCTCGCGCTGGAACCGCTATGCCGCCGACTGCGAGCATGTGCACCTCCAGCGCGATGCGAAAGCCGCGTTCGTCTCGAAAGTCCTCACCAATGGACCGTTCGACGTCGTCTGGGATGTCGGCGCCAACGATGGGCACTTCGCGAAGATCGCTGCCGACCACGCAGACATCGTGCTCGCCCTCGACGCCGACGAACTCGTGCTCGACCAGTTGTTCCGATCGCTCAAGGACGACGGGCCTGACAACGTCCTGCCGAACCTGCACGATCTCGCAGACCCCTCCCCCGGCATCGGCTGGCGCGGCAAGGAACGCCAGCCGCTCATCGACCGCTCCCGACCAGATCTCGTGCTCGCGCTCGCCGTTGTGCACCATCTCGTCGTCGGGCGCAACATCCCGCTGGCCTCGTTCGTCGACTGGCTCGCCGACCTCGACGCGCGCATCGTGCTCGAGTTCGTACCTCCCGACGACCCGATGGTGGTTGCGCTGACCGCGAACAAGAAACCACACGAGATCCACCGTGACTACACGGAGGCGGCGCTTCGCACCTATCTCGACGGTCGGTTCAGGATCGAGGACGAGCAGGCCGTGCCGTCAGGAGGGCGCCGCTTGTTCTCTCTCGTTCCTATCGTCTGACGATGACTGCACCAGACGCCCTGCCAGTGGCGGGTGGCATCAGGCTCTTCGACGTGGCAGCGTCCATCGTCACGCTGTTCGTTCTCGCTGTGGCCCAACCCCTCCTCGACCTGCTCGGACGCAATGCCGAGTTCTTCCTTGCGAGAGCAGCGCCGTCGCTCGACATCGTGGTCATCGGCATCACCCTGGCGTTCATCATCCCCCTGCTCATCGCCGGTGCGGTGGTCGGTGTGATGCAACTCCACATGCCGTCCGGCCGCGTGGTCCACGGAGTGGTCATGGCGATCCTGGCCGCCATCCTCATCCTCCAGATCGTCGAGCTGACACCCTTGGCCGACTGGCCAGCATGGGCAGAGATAGCCGTCGCAGCCGTCGGGGGCGTCGGCGTGGCTGTCGGCTTCTACAGGTATGAAGCGGTTCGATCCATGGGCAGATACGCATCTATCGCGCCGTTTGCCGTGCTCGGCCTCTTCCTGTTCGCTTCGCCAACATCCCAACTCGTGTTCGCATCCGGCTCGGCGATCTCACGGCCCGCACAAGTCGTTGTCGGCAATCCCGTTCCCGTCGTCTTCATCGGGTTCGACGAGTTTCCCTTGGCATCGCTGATAGACGGAGAAGGCAACCTCCAAGAGGATGTCTATCCGAACTTCGCAAGGCTTGTCAAGGATGCGACATGGTATCGCAACGCGATCACGGTTGAACAGCAGACGGAGCAGTCCTATCCCACGATTCTCTCGGGTGTCCATGCACCGGACGGCAAGATCCCGATGGCGAGCGACTACCCGTTCACGCTCTACACGCTCCTCGACAGCACGTACAACCTCAAGGTCCAGGAGGCGGTGACGGACCTGTGCCCAGAGTACGCATGCGAGAACTCGAGCCGCGCCGTCCTGCCGACCGCGCAGCGCTGGGAACAACTGGTCAGCGACCTGCGCATCATCGCCGGCCACCTGTTCCTACCCAACGACATGACCACCAGCCTCCCCCCGATAGATCAGTCCTGGTCGAACTTCTCCGGGGGTGAGAACTCCGACTTCAACATTATCGAGCGGTTCCAGGAGGTCGTCTATGGCGGGGACCGCCAGGAACGGCTCGCGACGTTCCTCGACGGCCTCGAACCCCCCGGAGACGAGCCGACGCTCAATTTCATCCACTCGCTCCTTCCGCATGTCCCGTGGGTGTATCTGCCCTCTGGCCAGACCTATCCGAAGCCGGGCAGGGCTCCCGGCACGGTCAGCCCTGGTTGGGGTGACGACATCTGGCTCGTGGACCAGGCGTATCAACAGCACCTCGTCCAGGTTCAGTACGTAGACACCTACCTCGGGCAGGTCATCGACAAGCTCGAGGAAGTAGGGATCTACGACGACGCCCTGCTCATCGTCCTCGCCGACCACGGTGTCACGGTACGACCAAACACCTATCACCGCAGACACGCGACACAAGACACGATCGGCGACATCGCTGCCATCCCTCTGTTCATCAAGTACCCACACCAAGAGGGAGCGGGAGTGATCGACGACTACCGCGCGGAAACGATCGACGTGCTTCCGACCATCGCCGACGTCCTCAACGTCGATGTGCCATGGAAGGTCGACGGAATCTCCCTCTACTCAGGGGAACGGCCCAAGCGAACGCACAGTCAGATACATGGAGACAAAGGTGTGATCACGTTCGGCGTCGACGGCTCCGAGGTACGGGCGGTAGCCGCCCGCAAGATCGCCCATTTCGGTCCCCATGGGCCATTCGGCCTCGCCCCACCCGGGCAAGCCGACCTGCTTGGTGTACCGATCGACACGCTCGACATCGAACCGGGCGAGGGAACGACGGCAACGATCGAGAACGCGGGTGCATACCGGGATGTCGATCTCGATGGGCCTTCCCTTCCCGCGTGGATCCGTGGCACCGTGATAGCGGAGGAGCCTCTCGTCGGTGACTATGTGATCGCTGTCTCCGTGAACGGCTCTGTCGCTGCGGTCACCCGCACCTACGTGAACGACGACGGCGCTATCGAGTACGGCGCACTCATCCCACCGGCTGCCTTCCGTGACGGAGCGAACGACATCGAGCTCATCCTCATCGAGGGCGAAGGCACAGCAAGGACGTTCTCTGTTCTCGCCCAGTGACCTGATCCCCCGATCTTCACATCACGTCGGGCGCACCTCAACAGGCATCGGCTTGCCGAACTTGCGTTTGTACACGAAGTAGGCCACCGCACCCGCGGGGATCGGCAGCCAGAACTGGAAAACACGGTATGCGAGGGTCGCCAGGGCAGCATCTGGGCCGGGGATACCCGCGGCGACGAGCATCGCCGTGAGGCCAACCTCAACGAAACCGAGGCCACCAGGCGTGATGGGGATCATGCCGAGCACTGCGGAACCCGCGAACGCGATCAGCACGAGGCTCACACGCGGCTTGGCACCTACAGCGAACAACGCGACGAACAGCACCATGTAGTCCAGAACCCAGTTGAGCACAGCGGCAGCGAGCGCCTTCGGCCACCGCTGGCCAAGCGCTTCAACGACCTCGTCGCGCCGCTTGATCAGGTCCTGCGCAGTCGGGTTCCAGTCCTTGTGGAACCTGGCAGCAGCCCATGAAGCAACCTTCTCGACGAGCACACCGACGACATGGAGAGGCTTGTCGTACTTCACGATCGCGAACACCGCAGCGAACATGAGCGTGAAGAGCACAGCACCTGCCACCGCCACCGGGCGCAGGTCCTGCGGAATCGGGGCAGAGAGCGCCGCGAGCACGATCGCCACCGCTGGGAGGGAGAACAGCACGAGGTTGGAAACGAAGGACACGGCAGCAAGCGCTGCGGCTGCCTGCCCCCTCGACACGTTCGACGCTGCGAGCATCTGAAAG
>CAYLIR010000059.1:0-8891 GCA_964383515.1 uncultured Acidimicrobiaceae bacterium | reverse complement strand
AAGAAGAGCATCATCCTCACGGATGCCGATGGCGACGGTGCGCACATCCGCACGCTGCTGCTGACGTTCTTCTTTCGGCATATGCCAGAAGTCATCGAGTACGGGTACGTATACATCGCCCAGCCCCCCTTGTACTCGGCCAAGATCGGCACGAAGACGACCTGGATCCAGAACGATGCAGACCTCGATCGCTTCAAGAGGGAGAACGCTTCCCGCAAGATCAATATCCAGCGATTCAAGGGCCTCGGTGAGATGAACGCCGTTGACCTGTGGGAGACCACGATGGATCCACAGGCGAGAACGCTGCTCCGAGTCGAACTCGAAGAACAGTTCTCAGCAGAGCAGACGTTCTCGACGCTGATGGGCAACGACGTCGAGGCGAGGCGTCGCTTCATCCAGCAGAACGCACAGGACGTGCGCTTCCTCGACGCGTAGGGCAGCAGATCATGACGACAGACAACCAGGACAACCAGAAGATCCTCCAGGTCAACATCGAGACCGAGATGCAGGACTCGTTCCTCGACTACGCGATGTCGGTGATCGTATCGCGTGCACTTCCCGATGTGAGGGATGGGCTCAAGCCAGTGCACAGACGCATCATGTATTCGATGTGGGACAGCGGCATCCGCCCGGGGACCCCCTATCGCAAGTGCGCCCGCGTGGTAGGTGACGTCGTCGGTTGGTTCCACCCGCATTCCCCCGAAGCGGTATATGACTCCATGGTTCGGCTGGGACAGGATTTCGCCCTCCGGGCGACACTGGTCGACCCACAAGGGAACTTCGGCACCGTGGACGATCCACCGGCCGCAATGCGCTACACCGAGGCGCGCCTTGCAAAGCTTGCCGCGCACATGCTCGACGGCATCGACGAGGACACGGTCGATTTCACGGACAACTACTCAGGTGAACGCGAAGAACCGACGGTGCTCCCCGCTCGTTTCCCGAACCTGCTCGTGAACGGTTCCACGGGGATCGCTGTTGGCATGGCGACGAACATGGCGCCCCACAACCTCGGTGAGGTGGTCGACGCTGTGCTGTATGCACTTGACCATGCAGATGCGAACGTCGAGGATCTCATGCAGTTCGTCAAAGGCCCGGACTTCCCGACAGGTGCCTACATCGTGGGCAACAAGGGTGTTCACGATGCGCTGATGACGGGACGCGGTTCGATCAGGATGCGCGCTGTGCACGACATCGTCGAGATTCGCAAGGGCCGCACCGGGATCGTCATCACGGAGATTCCGTACCAGGCTTCCCGCGACAGGATCATGGAGAAGATCGCAACGCTGGTCCGGACGAAGTCGCTTACGGGTATCGCAGACCTGCGCGACGAATCCGACAGGCACGGCACGCGGCTCGTGATCGAGCTGAAACGAGACGCGAATCCCCACGTGGTGCTGAACCAGTTGTTCAAGTACACGCAACTCGAAGACAGGTTCTCCGTCAACAACGTGGCGCTCGTCGATGGTGTGCCAAAGACGCTCAACCTGGCTCAGCTCGTCCACTACTACATCGCTCACCAGCTTGAGGTCATCGAGCGCAGGTCCCGCTTCAGGCTCGCCAAGGCAGAGGCGCGGGCCCACATCCTGCGCGGTCTGCTCATTGCCCTGGACAACATCGATGAGGTCGTCCGGATCATCCGATCGTCCGCGAACGTGGACGAGGCACGGTCGGCACTGATGGAACGCTTCGGACTAAGCGAGATCCAATCCAACCACATCCTCGACATGCCGCTGCGCAGGCTCACCGCTCTGGAGACGAACAAGTTGCGCGACGAGCTCGCAGCGCTCGAAGAAACGATCGCGTATCTCGAGGACCTGCTCGCTCACGAGTCGAAGCGGCGAGAACTCATCGCCGAGGAAATGGGTGAGATACGCGACACGTTCGCTGATCGCAGGCGTAGCCGCATCATTCCAGATACGGGGGAGATGTCACTTGAAGACCTCATCGCCGATGAGGAGCTCGTGGTGAGTGTCTCCGCGAATGGCTATGTGAAGGCCGTGCTTGCCTCCGCGTACCGCAAGCAGGGGCGGGGAGGGCGCGGTGTCCGGGGGGCGAACGTACGGGACGACGACGTCATCGTCCATCTGCTCCACACGTCGGCGCATGCCTTCCTGTTGTTCTTCACGAACAGGGGCAAGGTATACAGGATCCGGGCACACGAGATCCCGCGGAAAGACCGTACCGCCAAAGGTTCGCTCATCCAGTCGGTGCTCCCACTGGAACCGGACGAGATGATCGAAGCCGTGATCGACACACGCGACTACGAGTCGAACAGGTACCTCGTCATGTTCACGAGGCGTGGCGTCGTCAAGAAGACCAAGTTCTCAGACTACGACTCGCGCAACCAGGTACTCGTGGCGATCACGCTCCAGGGCGACGACGAGGTTGTTGCGGTGAGACAGACCGATGGCGAAGCCGACCTGATGATGTTCACGAAGAACGGTCTCGGTATCCGCTTCGCTGAGAGTGACGTTCGTCCCATGGGCCGCTCGGCTCAGGGCGTACGCGGCATTCGACTGCGAGAAGGGGATGAGGTTGTCTCAGCCGCTGTTGCAGACGAAGCCGAAGAAGTGCTGCTGCTTACCGAGGGTGGCTACGGCAAACGGGTCAAGATGGAGGAGTTCCGGCTGCAACGCCGCGGCGGCGTCGGTGTCATCTCGATGAAGATCACCCGTGTTCGCGGCCCCGTCGTGGCTGCCTCTGCGGTGTCCACGGATGACGAGATCGTCGTGACGTCTTCTGATGGAATCGTGATGCGGGCCGAAGCCAAGTCGATCTCTCGTCAGAAGCGGCCTTCGACCGGTGTCAAGGTCATGAACCTGTCTGGGGATGCGAGGTTGTCTGCCCTCACCGTCGTTGCACAGAACAGTGACGAAGCGGGCTGATGGGGAATTGGTCGGGTCACTTGGTTCTCGCCGGTACACTCCGGTTTCGATAGGAGGACGTATGACGGTTCGGCGGGTGCGTCGCATCATTCGCAAGGTGGATCCGTGGACCGTGCTGAAGGTCGCTGCCGTGTTCAACGCGATCGTTGGGCTCGTGTGGGTGCTCGGCGTGTGGATTGCTTGGTCGATAGCGGTGCAGCGAGGGATACCGGAGAAGTTCGTGGAGATCTTCGCGCGCCTGACCATCGCTTTCACTCCGGACGGAGAGTTGTACTTCCGAGTGGTCGTCATGCTCGCCATCGTGTGGGCTATCGCTGCCACGGCGGCGATGACGCTTGGCGCCGTGCTCTACAACCTCATCTCCGACCTGGTCGGTGGCATCGAGATCATCATGCTCGAAGAGGTGCCCGACCTGTCTCAGGCAACCGAGCCTGCGTTGCCGAGGCCGGTGCTCCACGTGCCGCCTTCCGACCCGATATCCCCCGAACTGGCTGTCGAAGAAACAGCTGAGCACGTCTCGACCTCCTGATCGCTCTCATCCTGGAGGCAGTGGTACCGATCTGTCGACGAACACCTGGCTGGACATCCCCTCGGGACCGATGGTGAGTGGGATCGTGTACTGGACGTCGTCGGAGAGGCAGAGGCTCGTTTCGTCAGAGCGGCAGTAGATCAGTGTCACGTCCAGTACTGCCGTGCCTGTTCCCTCATGGAGCACGATGGGCACTACGGCGGGTAGGTGCGTGCCTGTCAGGTTCCCGGTATCGGGGTGCTCGAGGGTGATCAGCGGGTCTCCGCCAGCAACGGATATCGAAGACGGTGCATCCTCGTTCACCGTGTATCCATCGGGCAGCTCGTAGGAAAGGACAAGTGATGCCACACCGGCGCTGCCAGACTGGTGCGGGACCGCAACGACCACGTCCCCCGCATGGGAGTACGCGCGGTCTGTGGTTGGCGCTGCCCCTGCAGCGGGTGCTTGCTGGCCTCTGCTGGCAGGAAGTGACGTCGTTGCAGGCGTTGAACACGCTGCCAAGACGATCCCTAGAGCTGCGATGAGGAGGCGGGACTTCATATGCAGGCAGCTCCTCAGCCAGACGATCGCCACACGGCAACGTCGAGTTCGAGGAACATCGCTTTGGCCAAGAGTTCGTCCCCGTTCGCTGAGGCCTCTCCGATGACCGGTTCGTAGACGCCCTCTGCCGCGAGGAGTGCAACAGCAGAGAGTGTGAGCGCTTCGAGGTGGGCGCCATGGTCTGACACACCCACGATGCGCTCACCGTGCGCGCCGGTCACGGTGGCAACGGCGCCTGCCCAGTCTCCTGACGTTCTCGCGACGAGGCGGCCAGGGGCGCGTTCGTGTGCCCAGACGGGCCCAACCGGCTCGGGGAACGTCACGGGTTCCCCCCTGCGGTACGGCTTGCCAGGCTCCGTCCAAGCAACGACCACTTCGTCGAGATTGGTGACGTCTGCTGACGGATGGTGGGCGAGTGCCGGTGCGAGCCCCGATCCGAGGTTGGCTCCCACGACAACGGGAATGGTCGAGGATCCACGATGGAGGCGGGGTTCGTCGCTCCACAGCACGAGGGGCACCTCGCCGACAGAGGCACGGGCGATGAGGTCTACAACGGGTGTTTCTCCAGTGGAAACGACGACGTCATACGTCTCGATGTCCTCTGCACGGGTCGTTCGATCACCGAGATTTGCCAGTCCCGATTGGAGGAATCCAAGATGGGAGACAGACGACTCGGCGAAGAGGATGCGAGCTGTTCGGGCGGCGATCTCATCGGTACCGTCGAGGGCGATCCTCATGGGTGCTGCGTATCTGCTGGTTCCCACGACCCGCTCGGCCGCGCGGGTTGTGCCGGTTGCTGAGCCAGCTTGACTGCAACGGCGAGGGCGATCCCGAAACTGACGGCGAGGGCGATGGCGGATTTCATGCCGGAACGATACCGACTATGTGTTTGATTGCGGTGCTGCGGTATCGTTGGGGCTGCCCCGGTAGTTTCCGGGTGCCTACATCGAGCGAAGTCCGGTGAGATTCCGGCGCTGTCCCGCAACTGTGATCCTCGCGAAGAGGTAGCCAGGTCGCCCCGGTGCAGGTGAGTTGCGGCTCTTCGGAGGAGAGAAGCCGAAACTGTGCCCGTTCTCCTCCACAGAGAGGAGACACACATGAACCGCCGAACACTGATTGCTGTAGCGGCAATCGCCGTCGTCGTCGTCGGACTCTTCCTCGTTCGCCTCGTGTCGAACACAGGTGATGAGGAAACGATCGCAACGACGACCCAGAGTACGACCAGCACGGCAGCTGTCGACCCGACGACCACATCGCTGGCAACGACAACCACAACCGGGGCCACGGCAACGACCGTTGCCGAAGAGAGTGGATTCCCCGTCACCATCGAAGCGGACAACGGACCGGTGACGATCGAAACGCGTCCCGAACGTATCGTTTCGATCTCGCCCACATCCACTGAGGTTCTGTTCGCCATCGGCGCAGGGGATCAGGTGGTTGCTGTGGACAGCTTCTCGACCTATCCCGAAGAAGCGCCGGTCACCGATCTCTCAGCGTTCACGCCGAATGTCGAAGCGATCGCATCGTATGAACCTGACCTCGTGATCCTCTCCTTCGACCCGGGGGACGTCATAGCGGGACTTGAAGCCCTCGACATCCCCGTCATCATGCACGGAACCGCCGCGACGCTCGATCAAGCGTACACACAGTGGGAGCAGCTTGGAGCTGCCACAGGGCACATCGCCGATGCCGTCGGCGTCGTCGCCGAGACCACGGCCGACATCGACGCAGCATTGGCAACGCTGCCGGATGGGACTGACGAGCTTACGTACTACTACGAACTGGATCCCACGTTCTATTCGGTGACGTCGTCGACCTTCATAGGCGAGATCATGTCGCTCACCGGCATGAAGAGCATCGCAGACGAGGCCGATCCGGACGGGTTCGGATTCCCGCAGCTCACAGCCGAGTACATCATCGAGCAGAACCCGACGTTCATCTATCTTGCGGACGCGACCGCCGCCGGTCAGAGTGCTGAGACCGTGGCCGCACGACCCGGGTGGGATACCCTCGATGCCGTCAAGAACGGTGCGGTCGTCGCACTCGACGATGACGTGGCGAGCAGGTGGGGTCCGCGGGTCGCTGATCTTGTCGCAACGATCGTGGCCTCGATCAACGACCGCGAGCTCGTCGACGCATGAACGCTGGCCGCCCCGTCGAGACGCGCCTCCCCTGGTGGTGGCTCGGTGGGGCGGCTCTCGCCCTGGTCGCAATGGTGGTCGCCGGCGTGATGATCGGCGCTGTGCGTATCTCCGCAGCAGATGTTGCACGGTCGGTGCTCGACAAGATCCCGTTTGTCGACGTTGGTAGACCGTTGTCGGCGCGTGGGGAGGCGATCCTCTGGCAGATCAGGATGCCCCGCGTCCTTCTCGGTGTCACCGTCGGATCGATGCTCTCGGCTGCAGGTGCTGCCTATCAGGGCGTCTTTCGGAACCCGCGCGCAGACCCGTACCTTCTCGGTGCTGGTGCCGGTGCCGGGCTGGGCGCAACGTTGGCGATCGCCTACGGGCCGAACACGACCGGCTGGTTCGTCGATCCGCTCCCCCTGGCTGCATTCATCGGGGCGATCATCGGCGTCTCGCTCGCGTACGTGCTCGGGTACACCATCCGTTCCGGGAGAACCTCTGTGACGTTGATCCTGGCAGGGGTCGCCATCGCTTCGTTCCTCACAGCGCTCCAAACGTTCATCCAGCAGCGAGAGTCCGACACGTTGCGTGAGGTGTACGGATGGATTCTCGGCAGCCTCAACACGGCGGGATGGGGTGAGGTACGACTTGTCGCACCATATGTCGCCGTCTCTCTGGCTGTCGTTGTCGGGGGGAGGAAACTCCTCGATGTTCTCTCGGTCGGTGACACGGACGCGAGCACGCTCGGTGTGCGTCCCGGGCGTATCCGGCTTGTTCTCGTTGTCTTTGCGACCCTTGGCACAGCGGCTGTTGTCGCAGTGAGTGGTCTCATCGGATTCGTGGGGATCATCGTCCCGCACACGGTCAGGCTGATGACGTCGGCTTCGTATCGCGTCGTTGTCCCTCTGTCGATCTTGCTTGGCGGCGCGTTTCTCGTTCTTGCCGACATCGTCGCTCGCACTGCCGTGGCCCCTGCCGAGATACCCATCGGTGTTGTCACCGCGTTCTTCGGCGCACCGTTCTTCGCTTTGGTCCTGCGCACGAGCAAGGCTGTGGTGACATGAAGGCGGTTCAGTTCGAAGACGTCTCGGTTGACTATGGATCTGGACGCGTCGTATCTGCGGTGACCCTCGGTGTTGCCCCCGGGGAGTGGCTCGCGATCGTCGGCCCGAATGGTGCAGGCAAGTCGAGCCTGTTGCGCACAGCGGTCGCAGCCGTGTCGTTCACCGGATCGGTGCTTGTCGATGGTGTGCCGACGGACTTGATGGGGCACAAGGAACGGGCCCGATCTGTGGCATATGTCTCCCAACGCCCGATCTATCCACCCGGCATGGCGGTTTTCGACTACGTCCTGCTTGGGAGAACCCCGTACATGGGCACACTTGCTTCCGAATCGTCGGATGACATCGCGCATGTATGGGACGCATTGGCTGCGCTTCGGATCGAAGGCTTCGCTGCCAGGGACGTTGCGACGCTTTCGGGCGGTGAGACCCAGCGTGTCTCCCTTGCAAGGGTGGTCGCCCAGCACGCGCGGCTGCTGATCCTCGATGAGGCGACAGCGTCACTCGACGTTTCCGCCCAGCACGAGGTTCTCGAAGTGATCGACGAGTTGCGTGTCTCACATGGGATCACGGTCGTATCGGCGATCCACGACCTTACCGCTGCAGCGCAGTTCTGCGACGTGGTCGCCGTCATGGAGGATGGACACGTGAGGAGTCAGGGCGACCCGAGCACGGTACTGACGGAGACGCTGCTTCAGGATGTCTTCGATCCATCGATCCGGGTGCTCCACGTCGACGGCAACCCGGTGATAGTTTCTCTCAGGAGTGAGGAGTCGTACACATGACCAAGGAACGCACAAGAGGCCTGCTCATCGTCAATACGGGCGACGGGAAAGGAAAGTCGACATCGGCTTTCGGGGTGATGCTGCGGTCGGTTGCCCGTGGATGGAACGTGATCGTCATCCAGTTCATCAAGTCGGACAAGTGGCAGACGGGCGAGAGGAAGATGGCAGACGAACTCGGTGTTACCTGGATCACCGGCGGTGACGGTTTCACCTGGGAGTCTGACGATATGGATGCCACGATCGGGGTTGCCCGCGATGCGTGGCAGAAGGCCACAGAGGCCATCAACTCGGGTGATTTCGATCTCGTCATTCTCGACGAAGCAACCTATCCAGTGGCGTTCGAGTGGATAGACGGAGACGAGGTTGTCACTGTTCTCGAGCAGCGACCCGCGCATGTGAACGTGATCGTCACCGGCCGCGACGCCGATCCACGGCTCGTTGCCATAGCCGACACCGTCACGGAGATGCGCAAGATCAAGCATGCCTTCGATGCGGGGATCGTCGCGAAGAAGGGCCTCGACTTCTGATGTCGCTCACCGTCGTCCTGGGTGGTGCCAGGGCAGGCAAGTCTCGCTACGCGCTCGAGGCGGCTGCACGCGCATCAGACCAGAGGTACTTCATCGCGCCAGCTGAGGCTCGCGACGATGAGATGAGGGCGCGTATCGAACGCCATCGGCTCCGTCGAGGCTCCTCGTGGCGAACGATCGAGGAACCGGTCGCCGTTGTGGCGGCTGTCGGCGGTGTTCCCGATAGCGCTGCACTGGTGGTGGACTGCGTGACGTTGTGGGTGTCGAACCTCGTCGAACTCGGATGGAGCGATCCAGAGGTGCTCGCCGAAGCCGAGACGCTCCATGGCGCGCTCATCGGCAGGCGAGGGTATTCCGCGGTCGTCACGAACGAGGTCGGCTTGGGGATCGTCCCGGCAGATGCATACACGAGGCGCTATCGCGATCTGCTTGGGG
>CAYLIR010000058.1:0-9104 GCA_964383515.1 uncultured Acidimicrobiaceae bacterium | reverse complement strand
GAAGACACTGCGCAAGGTGGAGCGCGAACTGATCGCCCTCGTCGTGAGCGACATCAACGGATGCCACTACTGACGCACTCATCACCGTCGCGGTCTGCGGCGACTGCTCCGTGATGACGATCTGCTCGCAGCGATCGAGAGGGACTGGCGCGATGCCGACCTGGGCGCGAAACGCTTCGCAATGCTGACGTATGTCGAGAAGCTCACCCGCACGCCGAGCGACATGGAGCGATCGGATGTCGAAGCCCTTCGTTCCGTTGGCTTCAGCGACCGCGACATCCTCGACATCGCCACCGTCACGGCCTACTACGCGTACGTCAATCGGATCGCAGACGGTCTTGGAGTGCAACTAGAGGCATAGAGCCAGAGCAGGCGACGCCCCACGGGACCATGGTGTGAGCAGCAACGTCTCAGGTGCGAACCGCGCGTTGAGATGAGGTGGCCGACCGCAAGCCAGGAGCCCTCGTGCGAGTTGTGAACCTGCTCAACCCGCGGTCTCGTTGCATCGCGTGCCCGATCGCACGATCCATCAACGGTCAGCGAGCCATGTCACGCAGAACCATGTGGAGGATGCCACCGTTGCGGAGGTAGTCGACCTCGATGGGCGTGTCGCATCGCGCTATGGCAGTGAACTCGACCTTCGTGCCGTCCGCCTTCGTCGCAACCACAGCGACTCTCTGACGCGGCTCAAGGCCGTCGTCAACAGCGAAGTCGAACACCTCTGTGCCATCGAGACCGAGCGTCTCGGCGGTCTCACCGTCCTGGTACACGAGCGGGAGCACACCCATCATGACCAGGTTCGATCGGTGGATACGCTCGTAGCTCTCTGCGATGACCGCGCGCACCCCGAGGAGGAACGGGCCCTTGGCGGCCCAGTCCCGCGACGACCCCATCCCGTAGTCCTTGCCCGCAAGGACGACGAGCGGCGTCCCCGCACGCTTGTAGCTGAGCGATGCATCGAAGACGGTCTTGACCTCACCATCGGTGAAGTCGAGCGTCCATCCTCCCTCGGTACCTGGAGCGAGCTGGTTACGCACCCGGATGTTCGCGAACGTGCCCCTGGTCATGACCTTGTCGTTCCCCCTGCGAGATCCGTAGGAGTTGAACATGTGCTGTGGGACGCCGTGCTCGAGCAGGTACTTCCCCGCAGGGGTGTCGACGCCGATCGCCCCCGCAGGCGAGATATGGTCGGTCGTGACGGAGTCACCAAGCTTGAGCAGAGCTCGAGCACCGGTGATGGGCCGGAGCGGCTTCGGCTCAGGATCGAGACCTTTGAAGAACGGGGGCTCCTGGATGTAGGTCGACTCAGGGTCCCAATCGTAGAGTGCTCCGCCCGATGTCTCGATGGCGCGCCATTCCTCGGATCCTTCGTAGACGGCCCCGTACTCCGTGAGGAACTGGTCACGCGACACCGCTGTTTGCATCGTGGCGATGACCTCGTCCTGGCTCGGCCAGATATCCGCGAGGTACACGTTGTTCCCGTCACGGTCGACGCCGAGCGGCTCGGTCGAGAGGTCGATATCGACGGTACCCGCAATGGCATACGCGACTACGAGCGGTGGGCTCGCTAGGTAGTTGGCACGCACGTCTGGAGATATCCGTCCCTCGAAGTTCCGGTTCCCGGACAACACGGACGTTGCCACGATGTCGTTCTCGCGGATGGCTGCGCTGATGGCATCAGGGAGTGGCCCCGAGTTGCCGATGCACGTCGTGCATCCGTAGCCGACCGTGTAGAAGCCCATCGCATCGAGATCGTCGATCAGCCCCGACGCTTCGAGATAGTCCGTGACGACCTTCGACCCTGGGGCGAGCGATGTCTTGACCCATGGTTTCCGCTGCAGACCCGCCGCGTGTGCCTTTCTGGCGACGAGCCCGGCGCCGATCATCACCTCAGGGTTCGAGGTGTTCGTACAGCTCGTGATCGCAGCGATGACGACGTCGCCGTCGCTGAGGTCGAACACCTCGCTGTCGATCGCTACGCCGCGAGCAACTGCGGGGCCGCCGCCGTCCGGCCGCAGCTGACCATTGAGGTCGACGTGCCACTGCTGCTTCATCGCAGTGAGCTCGATCCGATCCTGGGGACGTTTCGGCCCGGCGAGCGCGGGAGTGACCGTGCCCATGTCGAGCTCCAGATTCGAGCTGTAGGTGATCTCGCGGCTGTCATCGCGCCACATACCCTGGAGCTTGCAGTACTGCTCGACGGTGGCGATGAGATCTTCGTCGCGACCGGTGAGCCTGAGATAGTCGAGCGTACGATCGTCGACGGGGAAGAACCCGACCGTTGCCCCGTACTCTGGCGCCATGTTCGCAAGCGTCGCACGGTTCGCAACAGGCATATCTGCAAGGCCCGAGCCATAGAATTCCACGAACTTGCCGACGACGCCGTGGGCACGCAGCATCTCGGTGACGCGCAACACAAGGTCCGTTGCCGTCGCCCCGTCAGGCAGGGACCCCGTGAGCTCGACACCGACGACCTCGGGAAGCAGCATGTAGATCGGCTGACCGACCATGACCGCTTCGGCTTCGATACCGCCGACGCCCCAGCCGACGACGCCGAGCCCGTTGATCATGGTCGTGTGCGAATCGGTGCCAACGAGTGAATCCGGGTACAGGACACCGTCTGCATCCCACACGACCTTTGCGAGGTACTCGAGGTTGACCTGGTGGACGATCCCGGTCGCGGGCGGCACGACGGAGAAACTGTTGAATGCCGACTTCCCCCACTTGAGGAACTCGTATCGTTCCCGGTTGCGCTCGAACTCAAACATCGAGTTGATCTTGAGGGCATCGGGGGTGTTGAAGGCGTCCACCTGCACCGAGTGGTCGATGACGAGGTCGGCTTGAACGGTCGGGTTCACCTTGTCAGCCGCACCCACATCGCCGGTCATGCGCACGATCGCAGCGCGCATCGCAGCGAGGTCGACGACGGCGGGAACACCGGTGAAGTCTTGGAGGACGACACGAGCTGGCTTGTAGGCGATCTCGCCAGAACCGACCTTCGAAGCGTCGTACTGGGCGAGAGCTCGCACATCGTCATCCCCCACGATGTTCCCGTCGTGGTTGCGGAGGACGGATTCGAGCAGCACCTTGATCGAATACGGCAGGCTGCCGATGTCGCCGATGTCGGCTAGGGCATCGATACGGTAGATGACGCGTTCACCGAGCGGGGTATCGATGACGGTGCGGGCGGAGAAGGGATCGTGGCTCATGGTGGCCTCTCCAGACGGGTCGGTTCTTCGTATGGTCTCAGGATGCAAGAATAGGGGCACGATGTGGGCGAGTTCATCGCTGAAGACCCGCCGAAGTTCTCTCTAGCCCGATACGGCCCGATTCTTTCGGTTCGCCCATGAACGAACCTGCTCGCTGTGAAAGAAACGCCGTTGTTTCGTATCTCGCAGGGACCATACGGGCTGCCACCGGGGTGTGACTGGCTTCTATCTCCCGATCGGCTCTACCTTTCCAAGATGCTGACCTCGAGATACACTGCCGTCGCACTCGCTGTGCTCGCCGTGTTCGCGGTCGTCGTCAGCGCGTGTACATCGCCGAGCAGATCACAGGAGGCCCTCAAGGTGCCTGCCGATGCCGAGCTCGCCCCACTGTTCGCCGTTCCCACATCATCGGGCGATGACTTCTCCCTTGCCGAGCACCAGGCGTCAGACGGCAGGCCCGTGTTCTTGAACCTGTGGGCATCGTGGTGCTTCCCCTGCCGTGAAGAGATGCCGGACCTCGAAAAGGCCTCACAGCGATTCCCAGGCATCGCATTCGTAGGTGTCGCTATCCAAGACTCCCGTGCCGACGCAGATGCGTTCGCCAACGAGATCGGTATCACGTACACGATCGGATTCGACACGGACAACGCCGTCAACGCTGACTACGAACACCTGGGGCTCCCAGCGTCGTACATCATCTCGTCTGACGGGGTGATCCTCGAGCGCATCTTCGGAAAAGTCACCGAGGACGTCCTGGCAGACAAGTTCGCCAAGTACTTCGACTGACAGATCCCACGGCGCTCCCGACTCATCTCCCTGTCCAGTGGGGATCCCGGCGATCGAGGAATGCAGCGACACCCTCGGTTGCATCGTCGGTGTACGACACCGCGGTGAGCCCGATGTGGAGACTGTCGAGAGCGGTGTCGGGATCCATGCCCGCTGTTGCATAGAACAGGCGCTTCCCCATCGCGAGCGCAGCCGACGGCGCAGCGACGAGGCGCGACACGATTCCATCGACTGCGTCATCAAGCTGAGCCGACGGCAGAGCCATCGTCGCGATACCGAGTTCAGCGGCACGTTCCCCTGTGATGACGGCGCCGGTCATCATCATCCACATCAAGGTCTTGCGCGGTACCAGGGGGAACAGTACTGCCGAGATCATCATCGGCCAGAGCCCCAGCCCGATCTCGGGTGTGCCCATCTTGGCGTCATCGACCACCACGGTGATGTCGCACGCCGCTGCAACGCCGAATCCGCCTCCGAGCGCTGCCCCATTCACCCGTCCGACAATCGGTTTGGGGGATGTCACCATCGCACGGAACAGGTCGGCGAGCTCCCCCCTTGCGGTATGCCCGGGAAGCGGCGAGTCAACGAAACCCGAGGCGAGATCACCGCCGGCTGAGAACGCACGGTCGCCCGCGCCCGTGATGATCGCCACCGACACGTCGTCGTCGCTGCCCGCACGCGCTACCGCATCCTTGAGTCGGCGTATCGCTTCGTTCGACAGTGGGTTCCGCCGCGCTGGGTCGTTGATCGTCACGGTCGCGACACGGCCATCCACCTGATACTCGATCACGGGTTCCTCCAGATATCCTCGACCAGGAACACTAGCCGCAAACGTACCGAGGGCTGCTGCCGTAGCGGCTGGTGTCGCTACAGTGACAGCATGCAGTGGATCCTGCTCGTGCTCGTCATCTCCATAGCGTTGGGGACCCTCAGAGGAGGGAATCTCAGGAACCTATCGGGCATACGGGTGAAGCTCTCCTGGCTCCTCCCCGTCGGGTTCGTGCTCCTTGCTGCTGCCACCTTCGTGCCCGCAGACCAGCATGAGCTCGCCGTCGCCCTGATCCTGATCTCCTACTTGCCGCTCCTCGGATTCGTCCTGCTCAACAGGAACCTGAGCGGCATGTGGATCGCCGGAATCGGCATCCTGATGAACTTCACGGTCATCGTCGCGAACGGGGGCATGCCGGTGCTCGCAGAGGCAGCCGAGATCGCAAGCGGCTCGTCGGCGGACCTCGCCCTCGGGGCCAAGCATGTACTCCTGACCGCCGAAACCTCCCTTCCGTTTCTCGCCGATGTGATCCCGCTCCCCGGCGCCGTGCTGTCCCTTGGTGACGTGTTCCTTGCGATTGGGACAGGCGTGTTCCTCGAGTACCAGATGCGCCAGCCGCTATCGCTGTTCGCCCATGGTGTGTCCGGCGTTCCCGGCTCGGCAGTCGAGCACGAGCGCTAGGTGACGAAGCAGCAGGCACGCACAACTGCAACGATCGAGGACTCTCATGCACCATCGCCCCGAACGCCCACCACAAGCGCACCTAGGGACACAGCCGCGCCCGGCCGACGCTGCCATCGTGGTTTCACCGCACTATCTGGCGTCCCAGGCAGGGATCGACACGATTCAGGCAGGGGGCAACGCCGTCGACGCGGCGATCGCCGTCGACGCTGTCCTCGGTGTAGTTGCACCCGACACATGCGGTCCAGGTGGTGACCTGTTCGCCCTCATCCACGAGCCGGGACATGCGATCCCCATCGCGCTCAACGCATCGGGAAGGGCGGGATCAGGCATCACAGCCGACGACCTGCGCAACCATGGGCTCGGGGCGATCCCCTATCGTGGCCCCTGGTCCATCACCGTTCCTGGATGTGTCGATGGCTGGGAGGCGCTCGCCGAGCGTCATTGCCATCTACCTCTCGCAGACGTGCTCGCCCCGGCGATCCATATCGCGCGGGAAGGCTTCCCTGTCTCTGTCGAGCTGGCCGACTCGCTGCGTTCGGTGGCAGGCCTGCTCAACGGGCAACCATCCGCCTCTTCGCTGTACCCGAAAGGCCTGCCCCCGGCGCCGGGGTCCACCATCACCAGGCCCGACCTGGCCGCCACACTCGAGGCGATCGCTGAATCGGGCAGGAGCGCCTTCTACCTCGGGCAGGTCGGTACGGGGATATCCAACGCATCCCATGGCGCGATCACGCCAGATGACCTCGCAGAGACACAAGCAACCTGGGTAGATCCGACATCGCTGGAGGTGTTCGGTAGGACGGCGTGGACGATCGCTCCGAACAGCCAGGGATACATCACCCTCGCCGCATTGTGGATTTTCGAACACCTCGACCCGCCGACCGACGCGAACGACCCTCTTTTCCACCACCTCCTCATCGAGGCGTACCGATCCGTTGCGTGGGAACGCTCGATGTATGTAGCGGACCCGGACACCGCCCCCTTGACGGCTCACGAGCTGCTCGACACAGAACGGCTCGCACGTCGCGCGGGAACGATCGATCCACTTCATGCAGGGAGATGGCCCATGCCGGAACACTCACCCGGAGGCACTGCGTACCTGGCCGTCAAGGACCGCAACGGGATGGGCGTGTCGTTCATCCAGTCGAACTTCGCAGGGATCGGGTCTGGCCTGTCTGCAGGGGCAACCGGCGTGTTCCTCCACAACCGAGGTGCAGGTTTCACACTCATCGCGGGCCATCCGAACGAGTACTGGCCTGGGCGACGGCCGCTCCACACGCTCTCACCAATGCTCTGGACGCGGCAAGGCACACTGGATCTGTTGGTCGGTACCCGCGGAGGCGACCAACAACCGCAGTTCCTCGCCCAGTACACAGCACAACACTTCCACACCGGCGCATGCACCGACGACGCTCAGATGGCGCCGCGATGGTGCATGGAACAGCCACATCCCGGAACCGACAGTGCACTCACCATCGAACCGCGATTCAACCCCACGACCATCCGCGACCTCGAAGCACGAGGCCACGCTGTCGCCCAGGGCGACGCGTGGGAACCATCGTGGGGACCGGTGTCGGCGATCGACGTCGGCGGCGAGGGAAAAGGATCGGCAGATCCGCGGATCTCGACATCGGCGGCACTCTATGCCGACGGCGGCTAAGAGCGCTCCAGCATGTGGCCGCACTCTCACAAAGACATGCTTCCGCCTCGCATGCCCGCGCCCGAGACCATCCAGAATGTTCCAGTGACCGGCTTGCTCTATCGGGCCTGTGGATATATCCTGAACGGAGCAAAGCAATCCACCCACGCTGGCGGTGTCGATACCTAGACGCTTGCGCCCTGAAAGAACCATGGCTGCATGAAGCATCCCACAACACGAACGCGGCGACGTGGCCAACCCCGTGTGCCCATCGCCTACGCGAGCCTGCTTGTCATCGCGCTTGTAGCGATCGTGGGTTTCGCGGCGTTCTCACCTTCGGTCGGCTCCAGCGAAAGGACCGATGCGACCATCGCCGCAGACACCGTGGCCACGAGTGCCGCTCAACCTGTATCTGCACGGGTGGCCTCAGCGATCCTCGCGATCCGCGTCTCCAATCCGGAGGCGAGGACCGCTGCGCCACGCGCCTCTGAGACGACGGTAGAGCCATCGACAGAGAGGCCAAACGCAACAGCCGACACTGCCGATCCATCCGCTGCCTCCACAACAGCAGCGGCAGCGCCCCAGGCGCCCGCAACCACGGCGCCGGCAGAACCACAGAGTGCCCCGGCAGACACGACACCGCCCTCGTTCACGATCGCATCCCCTCATGACGGAGACAGCGTCGAATCCAAGCTCGTCACATTCAGTGGCACGGTCGAGCAAGGTGCAAGCGTTCGATCTGGGCCGTACGAGGCGCAGGTCGATGACGACGGCACCTGGTCGCTCAAGCTCACCCTTGCCCCCGGAGACAACGGCGCATCGTTCACAGCCACGGACGCTGCGGGCAACACGGCGACCGGAAGGATCGTGGTGACGTACATCCCGCCCAAGACGACTACGACCAAGCCAGCAGCACCGACCACAACCAAGCCAGCAGCACCGACCACGACGAAACTGCCGAGCTCTCCCACGACCACGACAACCACCAAAGCGACCTCATCCTCATCCAAGTGGTCTCCGAACTGGCCAGCCGATGCGGCAGGGATCCGCGACGTCGAAGCATGGAGGCCGCTCGTGGCCCAGTACTGGGCTGCGGACCGTGTGGACTGCGTGCTCGGCCTCATCAAGCGGGAGTCCCGTGGGAACCCGCAGGCATACAACTCGTCCACAGGAGCCTCAGGCCTCCTCCAGCACCTGATCAAGTACTGGAACGGCAGGGCCGCAAGCGCGGGCTTCAAGGACAGCAACGGCCTCGTCGCCTCGCCATACAACGCAGAAGCCAACATCGCCGCCGCAGCCGCGATCGCCACCGGATCGCGTTGGTGGTCTCCGTGGGGCAGCCTCCCAACCTATGGGTCGTGCTCGGGCTGACGAGATAGGTACAATCGCCAGATGAACCGAACCTTCAAGAACCTCATCCGCATCGGCGGCACGATCGCTGGGCTCGGAGCCGCGGTATGGGCGATGAGCGACAAGCTCCTGCCCTCCCCCGAGATCCACGATGAGCCACCTCCCCTGTTCCGGGTTCCCACACAACCCGATGACCTGACCGACATCAAGGGCATAGGTCCCGTGATCGCACAACGGCTGGAGGCCAGCGGGATCACATCGTTCGCAGACCTTGCCGACATGTCAGCAGACGAACTCGCTGCGATCGCACGCACATCTACAGCGAAAGCAACACGGTGGATCGAAGACGCGCAAGCTCGTAGCTGACGTGCTCTACCTCACCGCACCTGAGGCCCTCACCGAGGTCCTCGGCGACGAGCCACGCTACCGATCAGACCAGCTGCGGAAATGGATGTACACCACGCCGGTCCTCACGGTCGACAAGATGACGAACCTGCCGAAGGCACTGCGCGAACGCATACGTGACGATCTGTGGCCGTTCACCGTTGATATCACCCAGACCGCAGACAAAGGTCGGACGATCAAGTGGCTGTTCCGATGCATCGACGGGTCTCCCATCGAGTCCGTGTTGATGGGGTACAAGAACAGGACGACCCTGTGCATCTCG
>CAYLIR010000057.1:0-9166 GCA_964383515.1 uncultured Acidimicrobiaceae bacterium | reverse complement strand
GTTGCACTCGCTTCATCACGCGAACCGCTGCGCGTCGCCATCAACTGTGCTGGGATCGCGATCGGGGAGCGGACGATCGACCGTGCAGGGAGGCCTGCGGATCTCAGCCGCTTCACACGTGTGCTTACGGTGAACCTCATCGGAACGTACAACGTTGCTGCCCAGGCTGCAGCCGAGATGGCGCGCGCGGAACCTCTCGAATACGGGGAACGGGGTGTCATCGTCAACACCGCGTCGATCGCCGCATTCGAAGGACAGATCGGACAGACAGCCTACGCCGCATCCAAGGGCGGCATCGTCGGATTGACGCTGCCGATGGCAAGAGACCTCTCGGGTGTCGGCGTGCGGGTGAACACGATCGCACCCGGCATCATCGATACGAGCCTCCTCGCAGGCCTCAACGAGGAGATGCGCGAAGCGCTCGCCGCGAACGTGCCGTTCCCGAAACGACTCGGAGACCCACGGGATTTCGCGAAACTGGTGCTTGCCATCATCGACAATGGGTACATCAACGGGGAGACGATCCGCATGGATGGTGCACTCAGGATGGCTCCCCGCTGAGGAGCGCCCGCAGTCGTTCAATAGCTGAAGGAATCGACGATGTTGCCGTTCGGGTCGACCACGAAGGCAGTGTCGCCCGAGTTGCTCCATATCGGTACGGTGCTGCACCAGTAGAGCGTGTCGTCGGTGTCGCTGCCGCATCCGGCATGTATGCGCACCACCGCGTGGGGTGCAAGCGTGAATCCGTCAGGGAACGCGTACCTGTGCACGGACGAATCGTCCTTGACCGTCCATCCGTCGAGCGCGACCGCTGAGCTGCCGGTGTTGACGATCTCCACCCACTCGCCGTTGAGGTTCTGATCGTCGGGGCCTCGCGGGTTGGCGAGCACGTCGACCACTTCCACTTCGGCATCGGAAGCCGCACCGCACGCATCGTCCGCCCACAACCCCCGTCCCTCATCCTGGGCGATGCGCTGTGCCCGGGCGAGCGTATCGGCATAGCTCGAATTCGGGGGGAAGTCCCTGGCAAGAGCGTACCCGCCGAGGACAAGGAGCTCATTGAGGAACGTGCCATCGTCGAGCCACAGGTACCGTAGGAGGCGGCCGTACTGGTCTCTGTCTGTCACGTCAGATGTCATCGTCACGACTTCGTCCTTGACGAGTTCACGCAGGACCCGTGACGCTGTTTCAGCGAAACACTCGTCGCGTTCGGGCGTGTTGATGCCGAGCAGCCTGACCTTGTCACGCTCACCCGAGAGCGTCTCTGCATCCACGGTGTCCCCGTCGTAGACCCACACGATCCTGGCACGGTCACCGTCTCCCGGCGGCGCAAGGGTGAGTGTCGGGCCCGTTGCAGCCCCGGTACCTGTCGGGACTGAGGCGCCCGTCGATCCCGACAACGTCGGGTCCACTCCCTCTCCACCGTCTGGAAGCAACGCCACGACCACGAGAACCAACACGGCAAGAGCCGCGACCAGCAGGAAGCGACGTCTCATGCTACCTCTCCTTACCGTTGCGTCGAGGGCTCTGCGAGAACCGAAGGTACCCGTTTCCATCGCCAACACGGTGTCCAGCCAACCCATCGCCCGGCAGCGATCTGCGCCTCCGTAGTATGACACGATGGCACCTGCAGAACCGCATCTCGAGAAGCGGCCCGAACGATCCGACATCCGCCGCTTCGCCGTACTGCTGGGCGCTGTCGTGCTGATCATCGCCGTCCTGGGACTCGTCGGCCTACCGGACCGAGGTGACAGCCGTGAGATACCCGTGCGCATGCTGCTCACCGTCCTCGCTGCCGGTGTCCTTCTCGCCACCCTGCGCGTCGCGAGGATGACGCGCGAACACCGGCGTTGGATGGGCACGCTCGCTGGTGGACTGCTCGTCGTCGCACTCATCGGAGTCGCTGTCACATCCAGCTCCATCCTCACCACCCTGGTTGCGGTGCTGTGGGTGTTGCTCGTTGCATCAGCGCCGGTTCTCGTGCTCCGCCAGGTGCTCACTGCACAGCAGGTAGATGCACAGACGATCCTTGGCGCGCTCACCGTCTATCTCCTCCTGGGCGTATCTCTCGCGTTCGTGGCCATAGCGATGCAGGCATCGGTCGGGTTCTTCCCGTCTCCTCCACGATCGACCGCGTACATCTACTTCGGGTTCGTGACGATCACGACGCTCGGCTATGGAGACCTCACGCCATACACCGACGCTGCGCGCATGGTGTCGGTCCTGTACGCAGTCGTCGCGCAGATGTATCTCGTGGTGGTCGTTGCCCGCCTTGTCGCCATATGGAAACCCCAAAGCCCCTCGACGACGCGCGGAGAACATGGTGGAGGAGGTGGATGACCATGATCCCGTTCGACGACCCAGCGTTCCTCCAGGATCCGTATCCGATACTCAACGCGGTGCGGGAAGAGACCCCTGTGTTCTCCCAGGCCCACCCGAAGACGGGCAAGGATGTCTGGTTCCTCACCCGACACGACGACATCCAGAGGGCGCTCAGAGACCGCAGGCTGGGGCGAGTGTTCGAACACGTGCTGAGCTACGAGGAGGTAGGCCTCCACGAGCCCGATCCCGCACTTGGCCCCTTTCTCGACCTGGAGCGATGGTCCCTGCTCCAGATGGAGCCGCCGGAACACACGAGAATCCGATCGTTGCTCTCTCGTGAGTTCACCCCCAAACGAGTCGGCGCATTGCAACCGCGCATGCGCGAACTCGTCGATCACCTTCTTGCGCAACATGCAGACGATGAGATGGACGTGATCGCCGACCTCGCCCAGCCGTTCTCGCTACGCGTGATATGTGAGCTCATCGGCGCCCCGTTCGAAGATCAGGCCATGCTGTTGGACTGGTCACATCGGATCGTCAAGATGTACGAACTCGATACCACACCCGAACAGATCGATTCGGCTGTAGCAGCATCGAGCGATTTCACCGCGTGGGCCAGGGAACTGATCGCGCGGCGCACAGCGCATCCCCAAGATGATCTGATCTCAGGTCTATGCACGGTGGAAACCGATGATGGTAGGTTGACAACGGACGAGATCGTGTCCACGGTCGTTCTCCTCCTCAACGCAGGACACGAGGCAACCGTGAACACGCTCGGGAACGGCATCACCGCACTCCTCACCCATCGGCGCGCATGGGAGAGCATCACGTCACGGACCGTGCCGTATGGCGTCGCCAGCGAGGAGCTCTTCCGGTACGACTCACCACTTCAGCTCTTCGAGCGGTGGGTACTCGTCGACGACTACGCGATCGCGGGGACACCGATACCCAAAGGCGCCAAGATCGCGATGCTGTTCGGGTCAGCGAACCGAGATCCACGCAAATGGCCGCATCCCGATGTCTTCGACGTCACACGCGGCGACCCGACCCATGTGACGTTCGGATGGGGGCTGCACCACTGCATCGGCGCACCGCTGGCCCGCCTCGAAGTCGCCACCGTCCTCGAGGGCCTCGCCGGGAACTACCCGAACACGGAACTCGTCGAGGAACCGGTACGCCATCCCACGTTCGTGATCCACGGATACGAGGCTGTCAAGGTCGCACTTCGCCCGTCCTCGCGTGAGCCAGAGACCACGCGTACATCGCGATTCCCGAAGCAACACCGACATTGATCGAACGCGTCGATCCGTACTGGGTGATCGCCAGGACCGGATCGCACAATGCCAGCATCTCGGCGGACAATCCCGGGCCCTCCTGGCCGAACACGAGCGCACAGCGCTTCGGAAGCGTCGCGTGCTCGAGGGGCTGAGAGGCGTCGACGATGTCTATCCCGACCACGGGGAGATCCTGTCCGCGGGCATACGCGGCGAAGTCGTCGATCGTTGGATGGTGCTCGATGTGCTGGTATCGGTCGGTCACCATCGCACCTCGGCGGTTCCATCGCCGCTTTCCGACGATGTGCACCGTGTGGGCGAGAAATGCATTGGCGTTGCGCACCACCGTTCCGATGTTGAAGTCGTGCTGCCAGTTCTCTATCACGACATGGAAGCCGTGTCGTCGGAGGTCGAGGTCAGCGACGATCGCGTCCTTGCTCCAGTATCGGTATCGGTCCAGTACGTTGCGCGTGTCTCCTGCAGCGAGGAGGTGTTCGTCAAGACGCGGATCGTCCGGCCACGGATGCGGGTGCGGGCCAACGCCGACAACTCGCCCGTCAGGCATCAGAGCCGACACGAACTCGGGATATCGGTTCACGGGCTCGCTGGTCGCTCGCCGCTACGGCGTTGCACACGATGTCGAGACCTGTCCATCCAATGTCTGCCATGTGTCGCCTTTCCTGCCAGGCGAGGATAGTGCGGCGTGCATGCAGCCACGCGAGGTCATCGAGGTTCACCGACGCGTCGAGACATCCAGTTGGAGCCACAGAGCGCGCACCACTCGCTCGGTATGGATGCCCGAGCACGGGAATGGTCCCGGCAGGGGAGTGAGGCCGATCCGACGAGGCACATGCCGTTGTGCGATGTCCCTCGACCCGCCGCGCACCGGCAGCGTGTCGCACACGAAACGGCGCGAAGGGGAGACTCGAACAGGAGATCGCGCGCAAGATATCGCGTGCATAATACGGAGATACATAGTACGGTACTAGTGAATGGCGGACGCGAGTCTACCAACGATCACTTCCCGCAGAGGGCAGCTCTTGAGACCCCGGGCACCGCAGTTGGGGCGATGCCCGGGGTTACCCCTTCTGTGAGTCGGGAAGCGGTGGTAGCCTCTCACCTACGAGGCAGGAGTCCAAGGTTGAACGAATCGCTCCCAGATACCGACGCAACGCAGATCGTCGTCGCCACCGACGATGCTGGCGTGGCCGATGGTGGCCAGAACGAGGTCGACGTTGATGAGCTCGATGCACGCAGACTGCTCGATGAGCTCGCCAAGGTGCGCGCGGAACGCGATCAACTGCTCGAAGCCAAGGACAAGGATGCACCGCTCCGACCGTACCAGATAGAGCTGTTGAAACTCCAACGGCACCTCGAGCAGAAGAAGATCCCGATGATCGTCGTCTTCGAGGGGCGAGATGCCTCGGGTAAGGGCGGGACGATCCGGCGCATCACCCGGTACATGAACGAGAAGCGCTACCAGGTGGTAGCGCTCGGCAAACCAACCGAAGAGCAACTCACGCAGTGGTACTTCCAGCGCTATATCGAGCACTTCCCGACGGGGGGTGAGATGGTGCTCTTCGACCGCTCGTGGTACAACAGGGCCATGGTCGAACCCGTGTTCGGATTCTGTACGAAGACCCAGTATCGCAATTTCCTGCGCGGTGTCGTAGGGTTCGAGAAGGACCTCGTGCGCCAAGGCTTCGTACTCGTCAAGCTCTACTTCTCGGTCGACAAGGCAGTGCAGGCGAAACGCTTTGCACGTCGCCGCAACGACCCACTCCGGCAGTGGAAGCTGTCCGAGATCGACCTGCAGGCACAGGAGTACTGGGATGACTTCACCGAGATGAAGCACCGCATGCTTGAGCGCACCTCAACAGGGTCGGCGCCCTGGACGATCATCCGATCGAACAGCAAGGGAAAGGCACGCCTCAATGCCATGAAGGTGATCCTCAACGCTGTGGACTACCAGGACAGGGACCCGAATCTGGACTTCACTCCAGACGACAACATCGTGATCTCCGGCAAGCGGGAGCTCCAGAGGATGGATACCGAGCGCGACACGCTCGGACGCCCCGTCAGCTGATACCGAACCCCCAGTCACACGCCAAGGGGCGGCGATATCGCCGCCCCTTGGCGTGTTGATGCCGTGCTACTCGGTGTGTGCGATCTCCCTGATGCGGAAGCTCTGGAACTGGATCACCTTGGCGATCGTGACCAAGCCGAACATGATCGCCAACAGGTACATGATGGTGCCGAAGCGTCGTGCAGCCTCCAGCCAGATTGCCCACTGCTCGGCTGTGAGGGGGTCTACACCTCCACGAGCGATCGCAAGGCCTGCCAACACATGTACGACGACAGCGGTCAGGATGACCATCATCGCCATCATCATGCCGACGAGGAACGCCTTGGCCGTCCCAGGCATCACAAGCGTCTTGACGGCAGAGTTCGTAGCCGCCTGCACTGAGCCGCCGCCGACCCTGAATTCGCCCAGGATCTTCGCGATGGCGAACGAGATCGCGGCGAACACCATGGCGAACCCGAAGAACATCGCCGCTGGGATGTAGTGGGCATATGCCGCGATCCGCAGCGGATCGTCGCCGTTGCTGATCATGTTCGAACGTACGATCGCCAAGCCGATGCCGACCGCGAACCCGACGAGCGCCATGGCCAGCATCGGCGCCCACAGTACCTTCCCTGCCTTCTGGGGCAGGATGCGATCTGGTGCAGAGGTGGTGGTTTCGGTCCTGAAGTCGTCGATGGTGCGCGTTTTCATCTGAATACCTCCTATTCGCCGGTTGCGGCGATCGAGCGGATGCGGGAGAACTGGAATCCCAGAACGTTCGCGATGGTGGCGAGTGCGAGGACGATCCCCGCAAGCAGGAGCCCGAGGCCCAGTTCACGCAACGGCCCCAACCATGCCCACCACGGGGCGATGTCGGCGAACGATCCCGCGTGCAGCCCGGTCACGGTGTAGATGTACAGCCCGAACTGGACTATCGACACCATGAGACCGGCCATCATCAGGACGACGAACGCCTTGGCCATCACAGGCATCTTGAGCGTGATCACGTTGAGTCCGAGTGCCGCTTGAACGTCAGCTCCTCCAGCACGCAACGATGCGAGGATCGACCCCAACAGGAATGAGATCCCTGCGAGCACCAGGCCCTCACCGAGGAACTGCAGCCCCTGGGTCCACCCTGAGGCGCCGATGCCTGTGCGAGTTCCCACGTTGTTCGACCATATGATCGACGTGACCAGTCCCGCAAGGACGAACATCGGCCCCATCACGACCATGGGGAACCACATCGTGCGCGCCATCCTGTGGATGGGCAGGGTGTCGGGGATGCTCGCTGTCACCCTCGCAGCGCCATGGGCTGTGGTCTGTTCACCGAGCCTCGGGCCGCTTCCATGGGTGTCCGGCTGTAGGGCGGCGAGTGCCGCCTTCACACTGTCGATGCGCAGCCACAGCCTCACGAGGATGCCGACGAGAGCGACAGCGATCGCTACCTTGATGGTTCCCAACGCCGTTGTCTGCAACCCGAACGCGATCGCGAGCAGCCGTGGCGCATTTCCTCCTTCGAGATCTCCGGCTGCCACGAGTGCGATCACGAGGACCGCCATAGCGAGCAGAACGCCCACGATGCCGAGGCCTATCGCTATCTTCGTGTGCGGGATCTCCGTGCGGTAGTCGTCCGTTGCCGGTGTGACGAGTCTGTCGATTGCCACTGCCATGAGGTCTCCTCTCATCGTTGGATACTGACCTTCCACATACGGAACCTGCCACGAGCCGACCTTCACGCCACTGTGTCGCCTAGACGACAGAGTGCTGTCAAGTGCTTGACAGTTCGACGGTGGTGCAACGTCTTGCTCGTTCCGAAGATGCATCAACGGAATCACCATCGGTACAAGGCGAACCCCGAGAGGGAGGGCACCCGAAGCCTCTTGTCCCACCTTGCGACAGCCGGGATCCGGCGACGGCGGCTACGTCGCAGGAGAGACGGCGCCGCACAGGCCACTCGGGCAGCCTCGGTGATCGATGGAAGGGCAGGGGAGGGGAGGTGGCGCACAATCCTCCGGTACAGCGCCCTTGCCAACCCTGAACAATCCCTGAACACCCAAGCCATGGCGACGACCCCGCGGTAGCTTCCCTGTCAACACATCTCGTACGACAAGCACACGGGACGGATCATGAACTTCCTCAGACACAACAGATGGGCTCGCATCGGGTTGGGCGCGGCCGTGCTCATCATCGCCTTCCTTGCATTCCGACCAGACAAGCTCTTCGTCGACAATGCCGTGGACGAGTCGCTCTCGGACGCCTTTGCAGCTGGGACATCGCTCGTCGCCACCACCTCGACCACACCGCTATCTGCCACATCAACCGACGCCACGACAACGACCTTGCCGGCGTCCGCACCCGTGGTGATCAGTGAGGGCACTTTCTCGGGCATCGGCCACACCGGCACGGGAACCGCAAGGATCTATGCACAGGACGGCACGCGGGTCCTGCGCTTCGAGGACGACACCGACATCCAGAACGGGCCCGACCTGTACGTCTGGCTCCTCGAGAGCGATCGCTACGACGGGGGGACGCCCACCCGCTACATCGACCTCGGGAAGATCAAAGGGAACGTCGGGGGACAGAACTACGAACTCCCTGCGAGCTACGACCCTGCCGTGCACAAGACCGTGCTCGTGTGGTGCGTGCGGTTCTCGACACCGTTCGCCGCGGCGCCACTGAGCTAGCGCGAAGCCGTTCTCCCGGCCTCAGAGCGTCTGCGCGATCGCAACAACCGCGTCGATGACCAACTGCACGGCGAGCGCTGCAAGGATGATGCCGAGCACGCGGGTGACGACTGCCGTGCCCGTATCGCCGAGGATCCTCTGGATCGGTGTAGCCAGCCGGAAGCCGACGTACACGACAGCGAGCACGACGACGATCGCGCAGACGAGCACGGCGATATGAAACGGCTCCTTGCCCGTGTCGCTCGCTAGCACCAACAAGGTGGCGAATGCGCCGGGTCCCGCGATCAGGGGGATAGCAAGCGGGAACACGGCAACGTCTTCGCGCTGATGAGCCTCCTCCTCCTCAGATTCCGTCTGGCGCTCGCGGCGTGCAAGGACCATGTCGAAAGCGAGCTTGAAGAGCAACAACCCACCTGCGATGCGCAACGCGTCGATGCTGACGCCGAGGTAGCGCAGCAGCGAGCCGCCGACGAACAGGAAGGTGATGAGGATGAACGCTGCGATGAGCACCGCGCGCAGCGCGGTGGCACGTCTGCGCTTCGGCGAGTACCCAGCGGTGACGCCGAGGAACAGCGACGACAACCCAACGGGGTCGACGATCACGAAGAGTGTCAGGAACGCTGTAAGTGCGAAGGTAACCATCTGCATCCATCGGTTCACGAAGCGGATCACGAAGTGAGGCCCGGAGCGACCGGGCCGCCCCATCACCGCCTCGTGAGCATAGTGCAGCGTGTCGAGGGGAGCGCATCCGTTCGCGCGCCTGGGTTGGTGCACCATGGGCAGCTGCGCCCCATCATCATCGCAATGTTACATAACGTGGA